>JANXVV010000209.1 GCA_025351525.1 Humisphaera sp.
CCGAAGGCACGCGTTTCTTCGTCTCCCGGAAAAAACGCGTGCCTTCGGCACAGCCGCTAAAAAATGCCTCGACCCGCGGCAAGACACGACTTTGAAATAGTCATGTCCATGCTCGTCAAACTCCAATAGAATACTGCCGAGCGACGTACCCTTGAGGATCCATCGATGACCCAGTTTTTGTCAGGACTTGCAGGCTTGCGACAGCTACCGCCCGGCACCGTTTTATCCGTGGGAAATTTCGACGGGCTTCATCGCGGTCACGATCGCCTCCTGCGTCTGGCCGCTTCGACTCGTCGTGAAAACGGCGCGAGCGGTGTGGCCGTCGTGACTTTTGAGCCCCATCCTTTGACGGTGCTGCGCCCCGAGCTCGCGCCGCCGCGACTGACCCCGCCGGCGATCAAGCAATCGCTCTTGGCGGCGGCAGGCGTGGATTTCCTCGTGACATTGCCGCCTCATCCCGAAGTGCTGAATCTGTCCGCCGAGGAATTTTGGGGGATGATTCGAGATGAGGTCAAGCCGACACACATGATCGAGGGACGATCGTTCACCTTTGGAAAAGGGCGCGGCGGAAACATCGAAAAGCTTCGCCGGTGGACCGCCGAGAGCGCCGTTCGGCTGGATATTCCGGACCCCGTGAGCGTGCCGTTGCTGAATCTGCAGGTGGTGCAGGTCAGCAGTTCGTTGATCCGTTGGTTGCTCTCGCAGGGTCGGGTGCGGGATGCCGCGATATGCCTGGGAAGACCGTATGTTTTGGAAGGCCCGGTGGTGAAAGGCCATCAGCGTGGGCGCACGATCGGCATGCCGACCGCCAACGTGAAATGCGACGATCAACTCATCCCCGCCGATGGCGTGTATGCGGGCCGGGTCGCGCTGGATGGCGTTCGCCACGCCGCCGCCGTCAGCATCGGCACCATGCCGACGTTCGGCGAGAACGATCGGCAGATAGAGGCTCATCTGCTTGGTTTTAGTGGCGATCTCTACAATCGCACGATTCGCGTGGAACTGATCGACTGGATTCGCGATCAACAGAGGTATCCCGGTGTGGATGCGCTCAAAAGCCAGCTCGCGCGAGACTTGACGGAAGTTGCGGAACGTCCCTTCCGCTTTGAAGCCGAACCGATCGCGCATCTTTAACCGCTTGCGACTTAGCCATCCCACGATACGATTGCGCCGATGACCGCCCCCAGCGTCATCGCCCACCACCTCGGGCCGCAAGCGACTGGAAACTAAAAGATATGACGGATCCTTATCAACCTATTCTCGAAACGCTCGCGAAAGCGAAGCGCGTTTTAATCACGACTCACGTGCGACCCGATGGCGATGCGCTGGGGTCCACCGCCGCCATGGTTCTGGGGCTGCGGAAGAAAAATATGGAGGCTGAAGTGTTGTTGCTCAGCCATCTGCCGAAGAAGTATGCATTTGTCTATCGTGATCTCGGGATCTTTCACCACGATGCGGAAGCCGGTTGGCCGGCCTCGCTGTCGCTCGAAAAATTCGACCTTCTGCTGGTGATCGACACCGGAACCTGGTCGCAACTCCCCGGCTTGCGCGAGTGGATCGAAGGGTGGGATGTCCCCAAACTGGTGGTCGATCATCATCTGACGCAGGAAAACTGGGCCTCCCATAAACTGGTGGATACCCAGGCCGCCGCCGCCGGTGAAATCGTCGCGGAACTTTTAAAGCGATGGAACATCCCGCTGGATGCCTCCATCGCCACGGCCCTCTTTCTGGCGATCGCCACCGACACCGGATGGTTCCAGTTTTCCAACACCAGACCCTGCACCATGCGCTTGGCCGCGACACTGATGGAGGCCGGCGTCGATACCGACAAGATGTACCAATTGCTCTATCAGAACGAGCGCGCGGAGCGCATCGCGCTGCAAGCCAGGGCGATGCAGTCGATGGAGTTGCTGGGCGACAATCGCCTGGCGGTGATGATGGTGCGCAAAGCTGATTTTGAAGCCACCCGCGCGAGCGTGCCCGATACGGAAGCGCTCATCAATGTCCCTCTCCAAATCGCGACGGTGGAGGTATCGATCCTTCTGACCGAGCCGATGGAACCCGGCCCGATCCGCGTGAGCCTTCGGAGCAAGGGCAAGATCGACGTCGCAAAATTCGCGGAGCAATTCGGTGGCGGCGGACACGCCCGGGCCGCCGGCTTGAAGGTGGCCGGGGAACTCCCTACGGTACGCGACCGGGTGGTGACCGAAATGATCAAAGTGCTTTAGTAGCCGTTGTATAGGATAAGATGGCAGCCCGCTCACTTCCGTTACAATTCAGTATTTCCGGAGTTTTTCAATGCCGTCACAGGAAGTGCATCATGCTGAATCGCCCGGAACACCGCGTCGGATTCTCGACATGGCCTCCGGTTATGAACCGGCTTTGATTCTCGAGTCGGCCGTTCGGCTGAGAATCTTCGATATTCTCGACGAACGACCGATGCCGTTGCTCGACGTGGTCCAACGGGCCCAAGCCTCGGTCCGAGGAATGCGCGCGTTGCTCAACGCGCTGGTCGGTCTCGATCTTCTCATTCGTTATGGCGAACACTATGCGTTGACCGCCGAGAGCGAAGCTTATCTGGTCAGCACCAGCCCCTCTTATCAAGGCTATATGTGCAAGCACGTCAGCGGGCATCTTCTGCCGCGTTGGATGCGGTTGACGGAAGTGGTGCTGAGCGGAAAACCGATGCGGGGAGTCAATGAACAGGCCGATGGCGCGGCGTATTTTGGGGAGTTCGTCGAAGACATCTTCCCCATGAGTTACGAAGCTGCCCAGGCACTGGCGGTGGAATTGCGAATCTCGGAAACGAAAACACCGATCCGCGTATTGGATCTCGCGGCGGGTTCTGGGGTGTGGAGCATCGCACTCGCCGAGGCATCCGTACAGGTGTCGGTGACGGCGGTCGACTGGCCGGCGGTCTTGCCCGCAACGCGGCGAGTGGCCGAGCGACAGGGCGTGATCGACCGCTTCCGGTTCATCGGTGAAGATGTGATGACCGCGGAAATAGGCGATGGTTACCACATCGCGATCCTGGGTCATCTGCTGCACAGCGAAGGGGAAATGCGCAGCCGTCAGCTTTTGCGAAAGACATTTGAAGTGATGGAAGCGGGGGGCACGGTGGTCATCGCGGAATTTATCGCCGATGAGGATCGCACGGGCCCCACCGGCGCGCTGATCTTCGCGGTCACCATGCTGGTCAATACCGATGATGGAGACACGTTCACCTTCGGCGAGATGGCCGGTTGGTTGAAGGAAGCGGGATTTGTCAAAGTGCGATCCGTGGACGGGCCGGGACCTGCACCGCTGATCCTCGCGACAAAGCCTTGATGAACGGTCTTCGCCAACAGTCGAAATACTCTAAATATAATCGGAAGGATCCGCTTTAATTTCTAATTTCAATCGCGCAGAACCGCGATGAGGATGTTATGTCAATTCATCATTGGATGTCGTGGGAAGGTGGAGTGGATCTGGTGGTCGCCACACAATCGGGGCTGCCGATGCCGAATGTGATTGTGCATGTGGCCCGCATGGTGCATACGCCCGTGGGCTCCGCGCCGGCGGGTCTGGTGATGTATCAACCCGATCCCGCCCGGCCACCGATGGCGATGGGTTTTGTGTCTCCGGATCCGAAAGTCGGCGCGTATTTCGGCGAGAACATTTTTGCCGGCACTCCGTTTGAAAAGGCACCCGTGCTGAAGGCGCAGATCGAGATTTTTCACGATCTGAACTCCTGCGGCGCCCAAGTCGTCATCGGCGACATCACGCTGCGAACCACGCTCTCCGGTCTGAAGCCGTTGGAGTTGGTTCACCGTCAGCCCGCGCCGATGACCCCGTTCACGCAACAGGGAATCGAAGCGCCGGCCACCACTGCAAAACTTTCCGTGAATGGAAAAGAGATTGCGATCATGGTTCCCCCGGTCGGCATCAGCGGCGGACCGGCTGCGGTGTGGTCGCCGATGGGTCTCTATGCACGATAGAAAGGCCGATCACATTCGAGATTTCCGGGTCCATCGAGAACCCATTTATCGCGACAGTGTTACAACAGGAATAGGGGAACCGCGAAGGCGCTAAAGCGAGAAGTCGAACGCGAAGGGAATTCATTTTGATTTCTTCGCGTTTCACTTCGCGTTTTCGCGGCCTCGCGGTTCCCCCGATTTCGGTGGGTGTTTCGCCACGACACTAAAAATCCCATCCCGTTTTTCGCAATTCTCACTTTACCGACTTTCAATGACCTGATACTTTTCCCTCAAGGAGAATCATCATGGCCATCGATCCGGAAGCATTGAAAACCGTTCTCGACTCTCTCACTGCATCACAGGAAAGAGACCGCAGTTGGTTGCTCGATGGATTGAAGGATTGGTCCACCGACGCCATCTTTGAAAAGCTGACGGACCTGGGTGTCGACACGGATGCCAACCGCTTTCACGAGCAGGCGGTGCAGGCAAACGACCTGAAAGTGCTCGAACAAAACTGGATGGATCAGCTTCGCCCGGAATATGTAGGTGACAGGTGGGAGGATTTTCCCCGCGTCGCGGTGATCGAGCTGTGGACTCGATTGGCTCCGGACGTGATCTGTGCCAGTTGGATTGAGCAACGTCTCTATGAAGCGTTGACCGCCGAGGAAGATGGCGAACCTTTTGAGGACGTGGACGAAAAGCCGGCGGAGTTGGCGCGTGCTTTGGACCTGGTCAACTTCGTCAACCGTGCGCCGCCCGCCGAGCGGGCGAAGGGATTTGCCGAGGTCAACCGCGCTGATGGTTATTACGACTATGTGGAAATCCTCGCGAGTTTAATTCAAACCTATCACGAGGATTTTCCCGCGGAAGCCGAACAACTTGCGGATTTTTTAATTGAATGTGCGGTCGAGGAAGACGCGGCCCAGCCTTACGTCGCCGTCTCCCTTGCCATGCTGGGACGGCGCGATGAAGCGGTGCAACGCATTCAAGCCAGCCTGCTCCAACGCCCCGAAACCGCCTGGACTTTTTTGTGCGCGGGCGATGTGTACGATCATCTCGGCGACGTGGACACAGCGGTCGGATTTTGGAAAAGAAATCTCGGTTTCAAGCCGGATTTGGAAACGTGGACGGACACTTCCGACCGTATTTCAGATGCGTTGATTGCCGCCGGTCGGCCTGAAGAGGTTCAGGCGATCCTGAGGGAATACCCCGAGCCGATGGTCGATGAAGTCGGCGAATTCGCGGAGGAAATCGACGACGACTTCGACGAAGTAACATTCGACCGACAACCCGATGACCGGTGGGATGCGCCCGACCCCGTCGCACCGATCAAGGCCCCCGCTAAAATCGGCCGCAACGATCCCTGTCCCTGTGGGAGCGGAAAGAAATATAAGAAGTGCTGCCTTCCATGAGGGGTGACGCCGGTGCCGCCACCGGGTTGATTGGATCGTAACTATTCACTTGCCAAAGAGTTCGCGAGGGGGCCGGGGGTGGCTCACCACGTCGCCGCTCGCGGCGGGATGAATGGGACCGGCTTGCACTTCGCGCTGCGGACACGAGGATACTCGTTGAGCATGCGGAGCGGGAGCAGATCGACGGGAGCGGCGGGGAGGGTGGGGTCGGTCATGCTTTTACTCCTGCAAAGATTCCCAAACCACAATGGCGCCCGGCCCCGATGGCGAGGGGGCCGGCAAAGGGATGCTCGAACTTCAGACGGAGGTGAATGGCGGTGAGGTTCAGTAAATGATCCGGCCGAATGTAGCCCGTCGGCCGCTTATGGCGATCATACTTGTGAGCCGAAAGCGCTTTGGGGAAGTCGGAGAACGCACTCCATTGAAACTCGCAGGGCTGATCGATGCCGGACTGCTGCAATGCCTTCTCGATCAGACGACGTGTCTTGTCGGGCTTATGATCATCATGGCCGGGAAGGATGACGGGGGTGACACTAGCCCAGGTATCCGCGCGGTAGGTTCAAGCTGCTGACCTGACAACGCCATTGCAAGATGATTCAATAATCGGTCGTCCCCAATGGGGGCGGCGATCATGACCCGGCCGATGGAGGGATCGGTATGGAAGTGCCCGATCGAAGACAGTGGGATGTAGGAAAACTGGCGGTGAACCGAATCACCTGGCGTGGGGTGACCGGCAACATAGTTCTCCACCCAATCTTTTGGAACTCCGACCGGAGGAGAGGCTTTCATAGACTCGATTGCCAAATGCCGAACCATCCCCGCGATGTGAATCAGTTTTTCCTGCGGGTAGCTAAAGCGAGTTTCATCGGTATTGAAAAGCTGAAACACGCCATGGGGCCGGGGCAGGGTTTCGGAGGAGGAGCGATACCCTTTCACCGCGAATTCTGAAAGTGGTGGAACCGGTTTAAATCCATCCGGTCCAAGTCGATCGATAAAAGCTTCGTGCTTACGGGTCAAGCCATCTTAATGTTACTGGAGCAGGGTCAGTCGACAGACTGCCGCGCCAACGTGCGGACGCCGCCGCGACGAGCGACTGGAAGAGCCGCAAGGGAGAGGGCGGCCATTCCGGTTTGCCTCCGTCGCCCCGGCGATGG
Source organism: Humisphaera sp. (assembly GCA_025351525.1). GTDB lineage: Bacteria > Planctomycetota > Phycisphaerae > Tepidisphaerales > Tepidisphaeraceae > JANXVV01. The sequence goes on from JANXVV010000209.1 coordinate 6,523, forward strand.
AAGGTGGGTTGAGGCGAGGGCGGTCAAAGCGACAAGCGAAAGTCCGAGGACGTAGCGACGCAGAGCGCTGGTTTGATCCTGATCTTTACCGGCGGCAAGCAATCGGAGCGCGGCCAAGCTGAGAGTGGCATCGCGACGAATGCCGCTCATCGCGATGACGCCCCCGTGAGATCCAGTTGCGGGAACGTGAACAAAGCCGCGTTCCGCAAAGGACTTTTCGATCGCCACATCCGTGGTTTCTTCGAGAAGCTTGTCGGTGATGTACTGTGTGGCGGGATTGAATTGCGCGGAACGGCGAAGACGCTTCACATCAAAAGCACGGATCGTCGAAGAGACCAGTCGCGGGAGTTTGGCCTGCGTGTCACGCGAATCCCAAACACCAAAAACGAGTGAGGTGGGGGCGATTTTTGCCATCTTCATGGGATCCCCTTCGGCACGGACTTGAAGGCATCCTGCAACTGCTTTTGAAGAGCCGTGCAGCGGACCAACGCATCGCCCGCGCGATGCCCGGCTTCGAGAAGGCTCACCGACTTTTCGCCGGCCATCACGTTCACTTGGGGGACAAGCGTGGCGTAGTCTGGTTTGGCGAACAGGGGTTCGATGCGATTGGCTTGATGGAGCGGCGGACCATTCTCCGTTGTCGGCGAACTGCCCGTGCAAAGTGCTGATGGCGAGTTTGTCCAGGTTCGATTTCAATTTCGGAAGATTCGCCCGAAGTTTTTCAACTTCGGTGGTGGTTTGGTCTGCGACCGTTCGCCGGTTTACGACGTAGACGAGGCGAGTCGGCACGATGTCTGGATGATGGATTCGCGCAATCAGCCAAATCGCAGCGACCGATGTTTTTCCGAGGCCGGTGGGGAGATTGCATGATTAGGGAAATCACCGCAGGCAAATCGCTGGTAAAGTTCCCACTGCCAGGGGAATGGGGAATGATCCGTCAAATCTTTGAATGCGGTTTCGAACTCTGTTGAAATCACTTTTTAGCCTTCCCGATGTTTCTTAAACCCGTTGCCCGTTCGAATCACCCGGCATCATGCCGCCACCCAAGAACGCGCATCATGCATGTTTGGGCATTGTTTGGAAAATAACTAATCCGCTCACGTCATGCTTATCCCGTGCTGATCTCCCTACGGGTCCGCCTAGCAGTTGAATATCGGGACTATGACAGGCGTCACAGACAACACAGGGTCAGTCAATTGGAGATTGTTCTGCCTTTCTCATTTTTACCCTGGCCATGCGGAGCCGGGATGGCGGGTGGGAAGTGGGGAGGGAGGCGTTGCATGTCTTGGGATGGGCGGGATAATTTCATTTTCGATCCTGGCCGGTTGGCGAGAATGATTGGGTAGTGAGGCTTTAATGTCGGGTGTAACAGCGATGGCGGCGAAGAAATTTTCACGGAGTGTCTACGCGGCCAAACTGCGCGAATGGGGAGAGATCGCCTTTGTCGATGAGGCGGCGTTTCAGCATCGGGGGAAGTGGGGGGAGTTGTTTCGGCAGCGGATCGGGGCGGGGTTTGAGAGGCGGATGATATTCGAGGTGGGTTGCTTCGACGCCGTCTACCTTTGTCGGATCGCGGCCAGGTATCCGCAGGTGGGGTTCATCGGGCTCGATTGGAAATGCAAGGCCATCTACGAAGGGGTGCAGCGTATCGCACAGAGTGGTTTGCGGAATGTCGTGCTGCTGCGGGGACGCGCGCAGGAGGTGTCGAGGATTTTTGGCGAAGGGGAGGTTGATGAGGTGTGGGTTTTTCATCCCGATCCTTGCGATCGACCGGCGGAGCTTAAAAACCGATTGATCGCCGAGCCGTTTTTGACGGAGGTTCATTCCGTGTTACGGGAGGGTGACTCGAACCTGTTTTTGAAGACCGATCATCCAAGCTACTATCAGTGGGTGCTGGGACTACTAGGGCTTCCCGAGCCTACGTCATTCCAGTTGCCGTCGCCGGGAGTTCGGTCTCGCGATTTGATGCGGCTGGAAGACATTCCGCCTCGGAACGAGGCTGTGTTGCGACGGTTTGAGGTGGTGACGAACTCGAGCGATTTCTGGAATGATCCCGCAGCACTCGCCGCCGTCGAGGCTCGGTATTTTGCGGGGGAAGTGACTTTGTTTGAAAGCAGATTTATCCGAAAAAAGTTGCCGATCTACTTTCTGCAACTCGGCAGGCGGGCGACGCCGTTTGTCGGCGTCGGCGAATGAAGGCGGTCGCCGCGATCCCGGCAAAACCGATCATGCCCGGTTCCGGGGTGTTGGCGACCGCTCGGTCACGCCGCCTACGGTGCTGTACATCAGCGTCACATCGGACTGTACGGCGGCGGAGCATAAGCCGGTGGGTAGAATCCGGCCAAGGTCGTAGCCATCGGTGAAGTTGCCATCGAACAGGGTGCTTTCCAGTTCACCGGGGGTGGTGGTGACGAAGCTGGTAAAGGCGGTATGGCCGACATCAAATTGTTGGCCTGCGGACAGTAGATGCAGATCGTCGATGCCTGCGGTGCCGTGGGTTAGTAGGGTCACGTCACCGGTGGCCGGATCGTAGGAGATCGAGGGGACACCGTTGGCCGGCGCAGTGGAGGCGGATGGAGCGGCGAATGGGAGTATGCCTTTGTGGTTTCCTGAAAGGGTGATGGGCTGCATGTCGGCGCTATTCACTTTTCCATCAAGATTGAAGTCACCGTCAATCCAACCGTTGTTGGAGGTGCCGCAGTTGAGAATGAGACTGTTTTTGCCAAGGTCCACTTTGCCGGAACTGTTGATGAGGAGGGAAGCGAGGGCTGAGGTTGTGGACTGCGTACCTTGGCAGAGGCGCAGGGCGCTGTTATTTCCGATGACTACATTGCCCTGTGTGACCGCAGTGGCAATCAAAATTCCGAACTGCGAACCGCTCGCGTTGCCGAGCATCAGGTTGCCGTCACCCGCGAGATTGGAAAGGCTCGCGCTGCCGCTGGTGATGGTAAGGGTCCCGTGGTTGATGACGTTCTGGGCGATGCTGCCGGAAAGCAAATTGAGCGTGTCGGCGGGGTCGACGATGACGGAAGAGGAGATCTCGCTGCCGGGGGTGGTGAAGTATTGATGGACGCCGCCACCGGCGAAGTGGATTTCGGCACCGGTCGTATTGAATGGCCTTACGGGCAGGGGGACTATGTGAAACTCGGCGCTGGAAATGAAGTCTCCGTTGATGAAGAAACGATCGCCGACTCCCGCAGTGAAGTTGTCTCCATCGCCGACCTGCCCGCAAACATGCTCACGAGCGGTGCCGTCGCTATGACCGCAGCCCAATGCCACTTCTGCCTGCATCGGTTGCCGTATGCCGAAACCTCGGCTGAAACGTGCCTGCGATCGGTCACGAAAGTGCCGTTTCGGAGAGTGCGTGTCTTCATGGCGGAATCCCTGTTGGTGAACCCGGACGATCAAAGCATCGCTTTCATCTTTTTCAGGTCCGGGTGACTGGAGGTGCGTCCCACTATTAGTTGGATCGCCCGCTGCAAAGCAAGAAGTGCACCAAGCGAACTCAGCGTTTTATGCAGCCTATGACATACGGAGCATTTGGATGGTGCCAGGAGTGTGCCATCTCCCTCGCAAACGTCTCTCGTGTGTGATGCGATGGCACTACTTTCGTTTAGCTTGTGTAAAAAACGCGTGCCTTCGGCAAGGCGGCTCAATAACGCGCAAGCTCTGATCGCCACCCCAGGCCGGGCGTTCGAGTCTGAGAGCATGTTCACAAGCACGGCTGGGTTTGCCGTAGCATGGGCCACTAGCCCATGATTTTCTTCTTCAAATATAAAAACATGGGCTGGTAGCCCATGCTACGACAGCCTCCGCTGTGTTCTTAAACACGCTCTGAAAAATAAGTTCCACCCGGCACCTTGCCTTCCCCAAGAAATCAGTCGAACAAAAAAGCCGCAACCTTCCGGTCGCGGCTTTCTAATGCCCAGGACAGGATTTGAACCTGCACGTGTTGCCACGCTACCACCTCAAAGTAGTGCGTCTGCCAATTCCGCCACCTGGGCTTTACCTCGAATTGTCGAACGAGATTATACGCGTCGGAAAGATTCTGTCGAGGGGTGATGATTGATCGCTTTTATTCCACCGCTGTAATTCGATGCCGAGAGATCGCAGGTGCATCACCGCTTCAATCCGGCGGCGGCGCGTCGCGGCTGAATTTCCGTCCTATCTCCAGGAACGCGGCGAGAACGCAGCCACGCGGGAGTTGATGGCGATGCTGGCATCGGGGAGCGCGGAGGAGCGGGAGGCGGCGACCGATTGGTTGATGAACAGCGACCCCGAGGCACTCCCCGCCATTGAGGCGGCGGCAGCGGCAATGGGGGAGGGATCGGGCGGCGCGGTGGCGAAGCGCAACGTGCAAACCCTGCGTCCCCTTGGCGCGAAACGCGCAGCGCTCGAAGCCCGTCGTCGGGACGATGAAACTTGGAACCTGCGCGAGGGTCTCGAATCGTTCTAAAAATTCGGGGTGAAAGATCCGAAGTGGGATGAGCGCGCGAGAACCGCCCTGACCCATCTTTTCTCACGCACCAAATCCGACAATGAGGCGGAACTGCCATTCTCGACGCTCTCAACGTGTCACCCGATCACAAGGATCCTCTCGTCTGGTATGTCTATGCCCGCCGATCAGAAATGAGCAAGAAGGACTTGAACCGTACCTTGGGGGCGTATTTGAACACGACCGCCTACTTTCATGCCGGCAAATATCCGGCTTTCCGCAAATGCAACGCGTATGCGAATTATGTGCGATTCGTGGGCACGCTCGATCTGAGCAAGAGCCCTCCAGTCATACGCGATCGCGAAGCGCTATGTGCGACGGAGATGCTAGAGCCCGGGCCGGAAGCCGTCGCCGAGCCGGGCGTGAGCGGGAACTTCATTCGCGACCTGGCCGACCTGATTCTCGCGGGTGAGACGCGACTGGGAGCCGACCGCGCGAAAGTCATTGACCAAATGCTTCCACCCTTTGAAAAGGCGTTCCCGTCCGATGCGCTGACGTTTGCCGGCGCCTCGTATACACATTATGCCTGGGACGCCCGCAGGGGTTTGCCGATACCGTGACGCCCGAGGGGTGGAAGCAGTTTGCCGAGCGATTAAAAATCGCCGAAAAGCTCCTGGCCACCGCGTACGAGCGCAATCCGGCCGACACCGCCGCCGCCGTCGAGATACTGTCCATCGAACTCGGGCAGGGTCAGGGCCGGGATGTCATGGAGAAGTGGTTCAAGCGCGATCGACGCCGGTCCAACCCACTACGGCCAGGTAGGCGGCTGCGCGCGCCAAGCCGATCAACGAGCGGTTCAGGTATCTATCCGAACCCACCGCCGAGCCGGACAATCGGTTCACGGTCAAAATTCATGCCCGCATGCAGATCGAGGAGAATAACCAGGTCTGGGACCAATATTATATATACCGAACGCTCGGTGGGCGGACTCTAAAAGCGCAATTCAGACTCGGCAGCCTCCCAGGCGCAAAACTACAACCCGTGCAGGCGGCAGCGGAGCGGCTGATCATGAGCGCCGCCGTCCACGGTGAAAAACCAGTTGATCCTGCGGTGCTCGAACCCGGTTTTGTGGCGGGCGTGGCCGCCGCCGAAATCTCGAAATGGGACCTCGACCCCACCGCATCGGCCGAAATTCGTCGCAAGATGATGGACAGTCCCGCCGAGGCCAAGGCAAAGGGCGGCCTCAACATGGCGCGAAATTACGTCGCCGCCAAACAGTTTGAGCAGGCAAAGGCCAAATACGCGGATGTGGTCAAGCTCTACCCCGGCACGGTATGCGCGAACGTGGCGGCGAACGAGTTGGCTGAACTGCCAACGCCCGAAGTAGGGAAGCAATGGACGCAAAGCGTGATTGCCGGGCCTGCGAAGGGGATCAGCGGCAGAAAAGTTGGTGGAACCGCAGTGTTTCTGAGTGCCGATGCATCCGGTCCGCCGAACGGTCCGCAAAGTACTGCGAAACTTACCGACTGCGCAAATTCGCGGGTCGGCGAATAGGTTCCACCACCCTACATAGCCCCCGGCATGCCGGGGGAAACTACACACTGTCATCATTGCACATGATATTGAGGTGCGTAAGGGAAATGGCGAATTTGATTGGTCGTGTCCGAAGGTATGCGCTACTCAAACAGAGAGCCTCCACCGAGTGAAGCCGGCTGCGTTCAGTACTGCCTCATTACGATAGTGGTTGAGTTTGAAATTCACTTTTTTACCGGAACTGCTCTCCTCACTCGGGGCAGCGGCAAAGCGTCGCGCGAAGGTCGCAGCCGCAGGACCGGCAGCATCCGGGTCGGCAAAGCTAAAAGCAGCGGGTGTACTCTGACTCAACAAAAATACCGGTACCAATCGAATTGATCACTGATCGATCATGCGACTGACTTCCGCACTGCCGTCCGCGGCGACATCAACACGAACATCGTGCCGAGGAACGTCGCCCAGTTCGTAATCGAACGCAGACACATGCTGGCTGGTTATTTCTATGCTGACCCATTTGCAGGAATTCAAAGGAATGTTATGGCGCGACGCGTATTTAGCGATCTCACGGTTGACCATATTATCGGCGTCCACGTTCATAGGCCAGAAATAAGTTGGCAATAACAAACTGGTCGCTGCCATTGCCGCGATGCAGATAAGACGCCGGCGAGACTTCATAGTAAGACAATGGGCTGCCATGCCTGTTACCTTGCGGCATTGAAGCAAAATTGTCTGACTCACTCGCGTCTTTCTTCCCGAAAGAATCAAAGGTGACTTCGGTCATGGGGACATCACCTTTATTGCGCCCAATATTTTATTCGCGGGTCCAGGATGGTTTCTTTCGTCGAGGCGGACATCGCACAGCCAACTGGGACATTTCCGGGTTCCGAACCCGCCATTCGGCTTAACGTGGACTGATCCGGTTTTCGACAAACCTCGATTTTGTTCCATTTTGTTCCATTTCCGATTGCATCCAAACTCCCTCATTTCGCGAATAGACCGGTGAGCAGCTCAATCGGGTTGTCGCGGCCGGCCAGTCGCGGCGACAGACGTAACAACGGACGACGGGACTTTCCCGTTTTTTTTTAACCTCTGGAAAAAGGATTTATCATGGATTTCAAAACACTTGCTTTCGGATTGCTTGCCGCCGCACTCGCCTTGAATTCCGCACCGGTCAAGTCGGAGGAAACGATGCAGAAGGACATCGTCGACACTGCCGTCGCCGCCGGCAGTTTCAAGACGTTGGCCGCCGCTTTGAAGGCTGCGGATCTGGTGGACACGCTGAAGAGCAAGGGCCCGTTCACGGTTCTCGCGCCGACGGATGATGCCTTCGCCAAACTCCCTGCCGGCACGGTGGAGACGCTGTTGAAGCCGGAGAACAAGGCCAAGCTGGTCAAGATTCTGACCTACCATGTGATCCCCGCCAAGGCGATGGCCGCAGATGTGGTCAAGATGACTTCCGCCAAGACCGTCGAGGGTTCGGAGGTCAAGATCGCGGTGATGGATGGCAAGGTGAAGGTCAACGATGCGAACGTCGTGAAGACGGACATCGCCTGCAGCAACGGCGTAATCCACGTGATCGACGCCGTCATCATGCCGAAGGAATAAAATAATGTACGTTACATGGGACGGGTCTGTGCCTATGATGGCCTCAACGCCGCAACCTTATGCTGATGGGTAAGGATTGAGTTGTGTTGACAAGTCTGCGGTATACAGAAGGAACCCGTTTCGTGACGACGTCTATTTTGCAACGCATCGCCGCCGGTGACAACGCCGCCGTAGCCGAGTTTTTAACTCACTACGGCGGCGTTGTCTGGGCGTTGGCGAGGCGGGCCTGCCCGAACCGGGCCGATGCCGAGGATGCAGTGCAGGAAATCTTTCTGCAGGTGTGGCGGGGTGCCGCCCAATATGATCCGGCGGTTTCATCCGAGCCTACTTTCATCGCCATGCTGGCAAGGCGGAAATTGATCGATCGCTTTCGGCGGGGCAAGAACAAGCTCGCCGCCCAATCGCTGGAAGTAGAACCGCCCGCGCCTGTTTTATCAGACTCCGACCCCGTTGAACTCGGAGAAGAGGCGGCGAGGGCGCGGGAAGCGTTGGAGCAACTGCGTCCGGAAGAAAAACAAATTTTAATTTTGTCCATCGAGCAGGGATTGACGCACAGCCAGATAGCCGAAAAGTTACAGATGGCACTGGGCACCGTTAAATCCCATGCGCGGCGAGGATTGGTTCGACTTCGCGACCATCTAGGCGTGCCTCAGGGCACGTATCAGATGGGAGGGCGCTCATGAACTATCAACCCGAAAATTTTCAGCGGGATCTGCCGGAGGATGGGTCGGATTTCTCCGATCGCCTCACGGTTCTGCTGGCGGATCGTGCTCTCGGTGAGCTTACGGCGGAAGATGCCGGTGAATTGGACGCGCTGCTGAAATTGCCTCAATCCGATGACTGCGAAGCATTCGATCGGATCACCGCAGCCCTTGAATTGGGATTATTGGTGGAGCCGTTGGAACCATTGCCGGATCATCTTCGTCAGAAGGTTCTCGCAGCGGCCATGCGGGAGATCGCGCCGGCGAATCAACCGCGCGTCGAGGCGATTCCGTCGCAGATTCCCGCAGCGACTTCCAGGAAATCTCCGCCGCGATCGAGCGGTTGGTTCATGCGCTTTGCCCCGACGCTCGCGGCGGCGGCGATTCTGCTCATCGCGTTCTCCCTGTCGTTCCGCCCGAAAGTCTCACCGATAGCCGCCCGGCAATCGCTGTTGGATTCGGCGAAGGATGTGGTGCTTCTCTCCTGGACCGCAACGGAAGATCCGGCTGCTCACAGCGCTTCCGGAGATGTCGCCTGGAGCAATTCCCGCCAAACCGGTTACATGCGATTCAGCGGCCTTCGCCAAAATGACCCGCTCCTGGAACAATATCAACTGTGGATTTTTGATCCAAGCCAGGACGCCCGATACCCCGTCGATGGCGGTGTGTTCAACATCGACCGATCCACCGGCGAAGCCATCATTCCCATTTCCGCCAGCCTGCACCTGACCGGCCCCACCCTGTTCGCCATCACGATTGAAAAGCCGGGCGGCGTGGTAGTCTCGGATCGAAAGCGGTTGCCTTTGTTAGCTAAGGTGCCGTCGGTGTCTGAAACGAAATCGAAGGGTCAGTGAAATGATTTATAGCATGGGCTACCAAGCCCATGCTTAGTCCAAATCATCGGCTGGTAGCCGATGCTACAAATCCGTTCACAGCCTTGGATCGACCGGTTCACTTTCCAAAGCCAGCACTCCAAACGCACACTCATGTACACGGCGGAGAGGTTCCCTGCGGACAAATCGTTCGAGCCCTTCCACGCCCATGGCAAATTCGCGAAGCGCAAGGGACCGTTTGGTTCCGACACCGCGTTGACGCAGCCGTTCCAGGTTTTCCGGTGCGTCGTATTCCGGGCCGTAGATGATCCGCAGATATTCCGGCCCGCGACATTTCACCGCCGGTTGAATCAAACCTTTTTTCCCTCGGCAGGCAAAATCCAGAGGCTTGACCACCATTCCCTCACCCCCTCTGCCGGTCAATTCCTCCCACCAGGCAATCCCGGCCTGCGCGTCCGCGGCGTCGGCCAGGTCGATGACGCGATGGCGCGTCGCCATCAGAGGGCCGCCCGGTGCGGATTCGGTCAACCGGGCGAGGGTCTGCATGTGCCAGATGTGATCCTTATCCACATGAACAACGCCTTCGCTTGCCAGCAAATGAAACGGCGCTAATTTTAGATCACCGACCGATCGTACCGGCCAGCAATACTGACGATAGGCTTCGACATAGCGATTCACCCGTGTGAGTCGATCCCTCTGCCGTTCTAAAATGCCGCTCAGTTCCCCGATGCCCAACGCCGAGTATCTTCCAACCGCCTGTTCCAACACCGCCACCGATGCCGTGACGGACGCTCGAGAGGCCGACCCGACCGCCGCGTATTGCGTCTTCAAAAGATCCTGTGCCTTGGCCGACCACGGCATCAACTCGCAGTCCAGGCAGAACCAATCGCTGGCAAACTCCTCCCAGAATCCGGCAGTCGTCAAGGCTTGATGCAGGATGCCAAGCAACTCCGCTTCCACCGCGCGGTCGTTGAAAAATCGCCGGCCGGTTCGCGTGAACAGAATGCCGATGCCTTCATTCCGGATTCCGAACCGCCGCAGGGCCACCGCTTCATCGCGGCAAATGACCGTCACGGCCCGCGAGCCCATGTGCTTTTCCTCGCAGACTACCTTGCCGACACCCTGCTTCCGGAAGTAGTCAAACGCCTGCTCGGGATGTTCGAGCAGACCGGGTCGATCGGTGGTCTCCGTCGGTGCCATCGTCGGGGGAAGGTAGATCAACCACTTGGGATTGGCGGCGAATCGACTCATGACTTCCAACGCCGCCGTCGCGTTTTCCTCGCGGATCGTCACACTGTGATGAAGCCGGGTGGTGACAATTCGCTTGCCGGTGACATCCGCCAGATCCAACACATCGTCGTGCTGCTGCTGCGCGGAAAGTGGAACGGGGATGGAAGGTTCGGAGCCAAGGAACGGCCGTATGGGTTCGGCGTAGGCTCGCCTGGCGGCGACGGAAACAGTCTCCTTCTCCGGCCAGCGCAGTGCCGTGAGCTTCCCCCCGAAAACGCAACCGGTGTCCAAGTTGATCGTGCGATTGAGCCAATCCACCTCGGGCACCGGCGTGTGACCGTAGACGACATGGCCACCCCCGCGATACTCGGTGGCCCAGTTGTAACGGATTGGAAGCCCGAACTCATCCGTCTCGCCCGTGGTTTCACCGTACAGTGCAAACTCACGCACCCGCCCGGAAGCGCGGCCTATGTATCGCTCTTTCATTCCCGCATGTGCCACCACCAGCCGACCCTCATCCAGCACATAGTGACTCACCAACCTGTCGATGAACTGCTCGACCTGCTTGCTGAACTGCGGCGGTTGTTTTTCCAATTGTTCCAGCGTCTCCGCGAGTCCGTGAGTGATCTGCACATTCCGCCCCTGCAACTTCCGCATCAGTTTGGCATCGTGGTTGCCCGGCACGCACAAGGCCGTGCCGTTTTCCACCATCGACATGACCAGTCTAAGAACCTCGACGACCTTAGGCCCTCGATCCACCAGATCACCCAGAAATACGGCCTTGCGTCCCGGTGGCGGAAGTACCGAGACACCAAAACCCGGCGCATCTCCCTCATTGGTTGCGACAATCGTATATCCCAGTTGCGTCAACAACTCCGACAGTTCATCGAAGCAACCATGCACATCGCCGATGATGTCGAACGGACCCCGGTCCGATTTGCGGTTGTTCCACAATGGCTTGCGTTCGATTCCCTCGACCTGATCGATCGCCCCTTCGCTGCCGCGCGCGGTGCCGTCGAAGCTAAGCCGATGCACGTAGCGAAATCCTTCGCGATCCAGGTAGCGAAGCGATTTTCGCATCTGAAGAATCTGATTGCGAATGACATGGCTACCAAAATGCCGATCCGTCCGCGTCTGATTCCGGTCCTGGCACACCTGCTCCGGAACCTCCAGCACGATCGCGACCGGCAACACATCATACTCCCGCGCCAACTCTACCAACGGCTTGCGGGCCTCCGGTTGAACGTTCGTCGCATCAATGACCGTCAACAGCCCTCGCGCCAGCCGTTTGCCCGCGACATATTGCAACACGTCGAAGGCGTCTCCCGTCGCTTCCATACTATTCTCGTCATCGCTGACCAGTCCGCGGCAAAAGTCCGAGGAGATCACCTCGGTAGGCTTGAAGTGCCTGGCGGCAAAGGTGGATTTGCCACAACCGCTGGGGCCGATAAGGAGAACGAGGGAGAGTTCGGGGACGGTGAGGTTCATGGAGTTTCAGGAAAAAATGGTAGAATCGGAACCGCTTTCTGCTTTGTTTAGAAAATTCGTCGCATGCACTTTACTCGCCTCATCACCCGCCACCGGTAATGATTCAACCGAAAACACCCCCATCTGCGTCGCCGCTCCCACCTCCGCATCCACCGGCCCGACCGACAGAAACCGCACTTGATAACCAAACCGCTCCGCGACCTTCGTGGCCCATTCCTGAAACTGTCGACGCGTCCACTCGAAGCGATGGTCCTTGTGACGGAACTGCCCGGGCGGGAGCGTTTCAAACCGCACGTTGTACTCTACGTTCGGTGTCGTCACGATCACCGTCGTCGGCTTGGCGAATTCAAACAGCACGCGCTCAAACGCCATTAATCTCGCTTCATCCAAATGCTCGATGACCTCGACCACGGCGGCGGCGTCGAACCCGGTGAGGCGCTGGTCGCGGTAGATGAGGGAGCCATGCAACAGTTGGATGCGCCGGCGCTGTCGTTCCGGCAGGCGATCGAGGTGCAACCGTTCGCCCGCGATTTCCAAGGCGCGATGCGAAACGTCGAGTCCGATGATCTGCTCGAAATCATGCTCGTCGAGCAATCGGCGAAGTAGATTGCCATGGCTGCATCCGAGATCCAGAACTCGCTTCGCGCCGGACTCTCGTAGCACCGAGATCACCAGATTCAACCGATGTTCATTCAGACTGATCTTCGCTTCAACCCGCGCCTCTTCCCCGGCTTGCTCGTCTTCCGATTCCTGTGCTTCATCCGGATTCGCCTCGATCAACCGGGCCAGCGCATCGTTCGCGAGATACTTGAAATTCTTCAGATAGCGAAAGACGATCTGCTCTTTTTCCGGGTGCGTCGCCAGCCAGGGATCGCCGTGCTTGAGCAGTTTTTGGATCTCATCCTCGCCAATCCAATAGTGTTTGTCGTTGTCGAGCACGGGGATCAGGACATAGAGATGGTTCAGCAAGTCGCGAAGTGTGATCGTCTGCGACAACTCGACGGTGAAGTAGGGACTCTCGCCCCATTCGGGGAACTGCTCATCCAGCGCATGATGCGTGGCGTTGACCGCATAGCCCAAGGGCTCAAACAACCTACGCAGCAGAATCTCACCGCCCCGACAGGGCATGACGCTGATTTTCGCCGTCAGCGGAATGGCAGTCTTTGCCAACTCGGGTCGATCCCTGCTCGTGCCGGCCAATGCAGATGAGTAGACCTGGGCGATGGCCACCGCGAGGAATGAACTGGCCGCGTAGGGTCGATCGTTGACATATTGCCCGAGCGAGAATCCCTCGCCGGCCGGCCCTTTGCGGCTGCGTACCAATCCCACCGGGTCGATGTCCAGCAATAACGCGGCAGTGCAGCGATCGACGTCCGCCTCGGGGTAGAACACGGTGGCTTTGCCGACGGATAAATCAAACGACTGTAGCCTGGCCGGGTTCTTGTGAAGCAAGTATCCCAGATCGGTAGCCGGCGAATGTGTAGTGGTGAGGGTCAGTAACATTTTGCGGTGATCATAACACAATTACAGCTTCCGCAACCGCAACAACAGATCGTTCAGGGCGAGCTTGGCAGATGGCGTTTCCGGCAGGCGGCTACTCTCAAAGGCAGACTGTAACTCGTTCCGCAATCGTTCGAATTGCCCGCGATGAAACTCAAAGTCAGAATCGTCCAGCGTCGATTGCTCCGGCCCGGCCAGCTTTCTCGCCACCAGCTCTGAGACACAGGGCAAGGGATGAACTTCGGTGAGCTTCAGCACGTTCGCCTCTATATCGCCCGTCTCCATCAGGTGGATGCCCGTCAGCAAAACGCGATAGACATAGAGCAGCGGCTTGACCCGGCGCGGATGCTCCTTCTCGAACAGCTTCCATTGCGTTTCGGCGAATCCGAAGTAATGGTTCACACCATGCTCCGCCGCGCCCGCAAAAGCCATGCGTTGGCGGCGGCGTAGTCGGGGCGGTCGGGAAGGGCGGTGCGCTCGACGGCACGGTCGAACCGTTCGTGCAGTTGCCGTCGCCATGTTTCGCATTCGTCGAGCGATGCCTCACCGCGCCGAATCGCCATCAATCGCTCGCGATGTTCTCCAACCCGCACCGGCACATAGCTTTCTTCCAGGATGGTCACGCCTGCCAGCAACAGGCGAAGCAGGTGCATCACAAGCTTCCATTTCACCTGGCCTTTGTTCCGTAGGTCGGCCTGCAGCTTTTTGAACTGGCTCATCACGTAGCCGTTGTAGGTTTGGTAGACCATCTTCGACAGGAAGCCATCTCGCATCGCCAGGAGTTCTTGAGCAAGAACCGTCGCCGTTTCGACGAGGGGCGAGTTCAGGCACTCGAGTATGTTGGGGTTTGCCTTCAGGGCCATGACGACGAATTTTTGGGCCTCCCAATAGACTTCCTGCGTGGCGTCATTCTCCAGTTGCTCCGGCGCGCCATAGAGCGACCAGTGCAATTCGGCGGGAGGAAGGTAGATGCCCCGGCGGTCTGTGTCGCTGGCTTCATCGTCCAGCCCATAGGCTCGCGAGCCTACCACGCAGCGATAGATCACATGGGGGTATAAGTCGGATTCCGGCAGGGGATCGACCCCCGCCCGCATCATGCTCCCATACTTGTAGTGCTCGAGCACGGCCAAATCCTGTCGCCGAAAAGAGGCTTCAAAGCCGTCGAGGAATCGAACGCGGTAACTGTGCCAGTAGTCGCCGGGCGACTGAACGATCTCGCCGACCGCTCCGCGAGGGTGGACCGGCTTGCCGTCCGTGCCGCGTACTTCGATGAGGGCTACGACATGGGTGCCGAGCGACAGGATGACATGGGGAAAATGGGTGATGGGTTCAGACATAGGGAGTTTCTTTCAAGCCATGGCCCAGCGTAGCTCTCCCGGCAGGGTGGGAGGTCCGAACTCGACATGCAGAACACGCCGATGACCGGTGACCTTCGCCGGGGAGGAGGCGTGCAAAATGAGGGGTCGCATGATAACCACCCCTCCGGCTTTCGTCGTACAGATCGATTCAGGATGGTCCCTCACCGTCGTCACCACTTCCGTTGCGGTGAGGATGCTTCGGTGCGTCGCGGCGATGGTTCGCAGTGGGCCGTTGTCAGGTCCACACGCATCCAGACTGAATCGAAGGGTTACCATCCCCTCCAACACGCTCACTGGCGGTTGAACGTGGACGACTCCGGCCTTTTTTGACCATGGCCCAAATCCTGCAACGTCGATTCTTGTGGCCACCGCAATCGACCGGTCCTGATGCCACGGCACGGTCCAATTCGCGTCTCCCGTTTTGTCAAACAGAATGGCCCGCACCGCCATAACGCCCGGGCTGATCGTGTCGATCAGTGATATCACCGGCTCGCTCGCAATGAATTGGCGAACAAACTCGATTGAAAGAAGATTGCGTCGAGCGAAGGTGACGCCTCGCTTTCCGCGTACTCCCAAGTCGTCCTGCGTCGATTTCAGTGTCGCCGCGTCAAGAAGCTTGAAGCCTGACGTCAAAGTCCGAAGGATTCGGTCGTCGAGATAACGATCGATGGCGCGGAATCCGTTCGCCTCCAGACTTTTAAGAATATCGAGGCACATCAAATCCTTCTTTTGGATGACGGGTTCAGCCACTTTCGGCGGCATGGCCCTAGCATACAGACATGCCGGTACCGGTTCAGTTTGTGGTGCGGGCTTTCAGCCTGCTTCCGAATTGAGGGCTGGAAGCCCGCACTGTCATTCAAACTGAACCATTACTATTATTCTCTTGCGTTTTTCGATCGTGTTGCTATTTTATACCGCCGATCCAGGTTCATGGCAGGGTTGGGTATTCGATTGACAGGTGCTTCAGTGGCAGGGCAACGCGCATGAATTTAAAACGGCTGACCATCTCATTGCGAAAACCGCTGCGCCATCACCTGGACCGGCCATTCGAATGGCTGGCGTTGGAGCCACGGCGATTGATGTCCCGGCCACATCCAATCGTCGAAGGCGGCAAGGGTGAATCGTTGGACATAGCCCCAGCCGTCATTTCCAGCCCGGCATTGCCCGCACAGCATCCGGCGGTAAGGCAAGCGGCGTGGACGCGGCTTTCCATTGCGCCTGCGATCAAGAAGATCGCGTCCCTCAAAACGCCTATCGCGGTCAAGTCGATTGCGGCGAACGTGCCGCTCAATGCGGTGCCGGCACTGAACAGCAATCCGGGAGCGACGGCAACGCTGTATCTCGATTTCACCGGTGCGGCGGCGACGTCATGGGGGTTTTACAATGTTCCCGCCACGCCTGCCTACGACATCGACGGCGATTCCACCACATTCAGCACGGCGGAACTGAGCAACATTAACCAGATTTGGGCGAGAGTAGCGGAAAAATACTCGCCGTTCAATCTGAATGTGACCACCGTCGATCCAGGCAGCTATGCAGACAAAATTGCCCAGCGCATTGTAATTGGTGGTAGCGGGGCCTGGCTCAACGGCGTGATCGCGGGTGGCGTCGGTAATGTCGGCAGCTTCTATAATTTCAACCCGAATACCAGTTGGGTCTTTCCGAATAATCTCGGCACCGGAAATCCGGTGTATACTGCGGAAGCCAGCGCCCACGAAGCGGGTCATGCCTTTGGGTTGCAGCATCAAAGCGTCTATAGCGGCACCACGAAAACCAACGAATATAATCCCGGTACGCCCGCCGCCGCCCCGACAATGGGCCTGAGCTATTACTCGACGCGCGGGCTTTGGTGGAAGGGGACCAGCGTCACCTCCAGCAACATTCAGGATGACATGGCGGTGCTCGCCAGTGCCACCGATGGTTTCGGGTATCGGCCCGACCCGCATGGCGGCACGATCGCCACGGCGGAGACCTTGCTGCCGATCGGCAATGCACTGTCCGCCGCCGGTGTGATCGACACTCCGACCAGTGTGGATGATTACAAATTCACCACCGGTTCAGGGCTGGTCACGTTTAATCTGAATGTCGCTCCCTACGGCGCTACCTTGGACGGGAAACTGCAAGTGCTCGACTTGACTGGGCAGATGATCGCCACCGCCGACAACCAGGCCACGCTCGGTCAGACGCTGTCCGTGACGTTGAGCGCGGGCACTTATGTACTGTCCGTCGCAAGCCATGGCGGATATGGGGATGTGGGGCAATACACGCTGACCGGGAACGTTCCGGTCGTGGTGACCGCTCCTCCAACGGGACTTGTGGCCACGGGGATTTCTTCAACGCAGATCAGCCTTCAGTGGGCCGCAAGCCCCGGAAGCATCGGCTTCAAGCTTCTTCGCTCGACGGACGGGGTCAATTACATCCAGATCGCCGCGAACGACTCCAGCGTCCTTTCTTTTGAAGACATCAATTTGACGCCCGGCACCGTCTACGTCTACAAAGCGGTGGCTGTCGGCACCGGTGGCGATTCGACGCCGAGCAGTCCCGTCAGCATCACCACCGACGGCAACGGCACCGGTCTGACCGGCAATTATTTCAGCGATGAAACCTTGACCACGCCGGCTTTTACACGGGTGGATCCTCGGGTAAATTTCGCCTGGGGAAATCGTTCCCCGGATCCGTCTATTCCCAATGGTGGTTTCAGCGTGGCGTGGACCGGGCAGGTGCAACCGAAATATTCCGAGACTTACACATTCAGCACCAACACCGATGACGGCGTGCGCTTGTGGGTCAACGGGCAATTGCTGGTCGATCAGTGGAAAGTGATCGCTCCGCTGGCCGGCGACATCAACGGCGACGGGACCGTCGACAATCTCGATTTAAATCAAGTCCTCTCCTATAAATATGGCACCGGTCAGACAGCAACACACGATGAGGGCGATTTAAACGGCGACGGATTCGTCACCTTTGCAGATTTGAATATCGTCCTGGGGGAGTATGGCAGCACCACGCCGCCCGCTCATTTCACCGGTAGCCTCACGCTGCAAGCCGGGCAGAAGTACTCGATCGTGATGCAGTATTTTCAGCATACCGGGCTGGCCTCGGCGCAGTTGCGATGGTCCAGCGGCAGCACGCCGCTCGCGGCGATTCCGCAAAGCCAACTTTACCCGTTGGTTTTGCCGGCCTCGCGTGTTGCGTCATCTCTTGGATCGCCTAAGGGGTAGCGCGAATTTTACTGAGTGACCGAGAACCGCCACACACTGTACAGCGCAGCTATATAGCTGTGCCGGATCACGCGTGAATCAAAATGCCGTGCCGCAAAGAGCGCGAAGGAAAACGCAAAGAAGACAACTTTTAATTCTTCTTTGCGTTTACTTTGCAATCTCTGCGCCCGTATTGATTTTCTTCCATCACCTGGGACGAACTATTCCGTGGTGACCTGTCAAGGTCATGGCGTTTCGTCCTTCATAGTCATCCAGGCTGCAACCAAAACAGGGGGAACCGCGAAGCTGTCTGACAGCGCCTGGATTGATTCGGCATTGCCGTTGGAATAAATTTCACTAAACTAAGACGCGTTCTGACCGATCTCGTGATAGACGGCGGTCGAAATGCTATGATGGTTTGAAGAATGGAACCGCGCCCGCCCCGCGCTTTTAGTATCGCTTGAAGTCCGCTATCTTCTGGAGTTGACGCATGGCCGTAGCCAACGAACTGGAACGAAAATTCGCCCCAAAACCCACCGTTGCGACTCCCGCGAATGGAAGCAGTGTCGATCCTCAACGCGGAGCGGAAGAACGGCGGCGGTTGCGCACGATGATGCTCATCCGCAGCTTCGAGGAGATGACCTATCGCGAATACACCAAACCAGGGCAGAAAATCGGTGGATTCTGCCATCTGTACAGCGGGCAGGAAGCCATCGCCGTCGGCACCTCCGCCCTGTTCGATAAAAAGCGCGACTATCTGATCAACGGCTATCGCTGTCACGGTCACAGTCTCGCCCTGGGCATGGACCCGCGCGTGGGATTTGCGGAACTGTTCGGCAAAGCCACCGGCTGCTCGAAGGGCAAGGGCGGGTCGATGCACTTCTTCGACGCCTCCGTCGGTAACAACGGCGGGCACGGCATCGTCGGTGGGCAGCTTCCCCTCGGCGCGGGCATGGCCTTCGCCCAATGGTACAAAAAAACCGGCGGCGTCACCTTCACCTTCATGGGCGATGGAGCGATCAATCAAGGCACCCATAACGAAGCCCTGAATCTAGCCAGCCTGTACAAGTTGCCTTGCATCTTTGTAGTGGAAAATAATGGCGTGGCGATGGGCACTCAGATTGAGCGGCACAGCGCTGAAAAAGATCTTGCGGAACGCGGGTGCGGCTACAATATGCCGCACCGCAACGTTGATGGGAACGACATCGACACCGTCATCGCCGAATTTGGCAAAGCCGTCGAGCGCGGCCGTGCGGGGGAAGGGCCGAGTTATCTCGTCGCCAACACCTACCGGTTCCGCGGCCATTCCATGTCCGATGCGATGAAGTACCGCACCAAGGACGAGATGGAGCAAGCCAAGCTGCGCGATCCGATCAGCCTGTATGAAGTCCGCCTGCGAGAGAAGGGCCTGTTGACCGAAGCGCAGATCGAGCAGATGCAGGAGGAGATTTCGGCGGAGATCAACTCGGCGGTTCAGCAGGCCGATGCCGATCCGCATCCGCCGTTGGAGGATCGGTTTGAGGATATTCTGGCGGAGAAGTATCCGTATCAACCGAAGTGAGGTGAGCATGGCGGAATACATCGGGCCTCTTTTTGATGAACTGAAGTCTCTGCATTCGCGGAGGCCGTTTGCTTCCTTTGCCGTGAAGTTGAAGACCGGTGAGCGTTACGAGATCAGGGAATCAGTCTCGTTTGCGATGAGTCGGAATGTGGTCGTCCTGATGCAACCTCGTGTGAATTTGAATTGGGACCAGATTGACGGGTTCGAGTTATTGGAATCCAATTCGAGGCATGCGGAAATCGTGGGGTTGCTGCGTCGAAAGCCGTTTGTGCCTTTTGCAGTGCTTCGAAATAACGGCGAACGATATGAGGTTGCCGGACGCGGACGGGCGGGACTCAGTCCATGGACCATTGGCATTGCCACACCGGACGAGGGCCTGACGATCTTCCAGATGGAAGAAGTTGTAGGTATCGAAGTCCACGAGCCGGCCACTTAATCGGACGAATCGATGGCTAAGCGAGTCAGTATTTTCTCCGAGTTGAATGACCTTATGATGCTGCAACCATTCAGACCGTTTTCCATCATCATGGCAAGTGGAGTGCGGTATGAGGTGACAGATCCGGAATCGATTCTGCTGTTCCCGACGACAGTAACGATTTTTTCACTGGCTCGCGGCGGTCACGCCGCCCTCCATGTGAGGCAGATCAGCTCCATTGAAGCGTATGAACGGCCGTGATCCATTTGCCCCTTTTTTATTGAAGATATCTATGGCAGTGATACAACTCCGCGAAGCTCTCCGTGCCGCAATGACCGAAGAGATGGAGCGCGATGAAAACGTCTTCCTGATGGGGGAAGAAGTCGCGCAATATAACGGCGCTTATAAAGTGTCCGAAGGCATGCTCGAGAAATTCGGGCCGCGCCGGATCATCGACACGCCGATCAGCGAAGCCGGTTTCTCCGGCATCGGGGTCGGGGCGGCCACCTGCGGCCTGCGTCCGATCATCGAATTTATGAGCTGGTCCTTCACGCTTGTCTGCCTCGATCAGATCGTCAACAACGCCGCCAACGTCCGATACATGTCCGGCGGGCAGTACAAAGTTCCGATCGTCTTTCGCGGCGGCAACGGTATCGCCCATCAATTGGGCGCGACCCACAGCCATCGCGTCGAAACGATTTACGCCCGCATCCCCGGCCTGATCGTCGTCGCCCCCAGCACGCCCGCCGATGCCAAGGGACTGCTCAAATCCAGCATCCGCTGCGATGATCCGGTCATCTTCCTGGAATCGGAAAAAATGCTCAACGATGTCGGCGAGGTGCCCGACGGCCCCGACTTCACCGTGCCGCTCGGCGTGGCCAACATCGAGCGCGAAGGAAAGGACGTCACTGTCATCAGCTATGGCCGTCCCCTGCAGCGCGTCGTCCGAGAATCGGTCGCGGCGGCCGTCGCCGAGGGAATCGACGTCGAGCTGATCGACCTGCGAACCCTTCGCCCGCTCGATACCAAAACGATCATCAACTCGATCAAAAAGACCCACCGCTGCGTCATCGTCGATGAAGACTACGGCTACTGCGGCATGGGGGCCGGCATTCAACAGAAGATCGGCAAGCAGGTCTTCGATTATCTAGACGCCCCGATCGAATACATCCACAGTGACGAAATCCCCGTCCCCTTCAATCACTTCATGGAAGAAGCAATGCTCCCCAGCCTCGACCGAATCGTGGCGGCGATGAAGGAAGTTTGTTATCGATAGCCGTTCGCCGGCTAAGCACTAACCCGCCATCGCCATTTCAAGACTTCGGGCGATGAACTGAGCGCGGCTCAGCCCCCGTCGCTGCGCTAAATCATCAACACGAGCGAGAAGCCCGCGCTCCATGGTAACCGAGATTTGTCGCGCACCCGCGCCTTTCACCGGCCGTCCGCGACCTCGGCCCAAACCGATTTCGTCGAACATCGCACGCTCCGCCGCCGTGAGCGTCCGCGCCCTGGCACGGGCCGTCGCCTCGGCGTCGCGCGCCTTTCCCGCATCGTTCAGCGCCACGAACCGATCGTATTCTCGTTTAGCCGCTGCCTTCGCGGCGTCGATGGAGGCGCGCGTGGGTTTGAGAGGTTTCGGCTTACTTTTGCGCGTGGTGCGGTTCATCATATCTCCATTATCGCTGCATCGCGTGAATGAAGTAGACTACGCCCGACAGTGAAAAAATAAACAGGACGCGGACCAATCGACCGCCCTGTCCGCGACCGACCA
>JANXVV010000213.1 GCA_025351525.1 Humisphaera sp.
AAGATAGCACAGGCTAAGGACTTATTAAAGTTATGGAAGTCTCTAGGAGTAGCAAAGCTAGTTGTGCTTTTATCTATTCACCACTACCAGCCCAGTTTTTGTATTTGAAAAAGAAAAACATGGGCTGGTAGCCTACGCTACGGCAAACCCAGCCGTGTACCTAAACATGCTCTTGGGCCAAAAAGCACGGGCGAGACGCCCATGCCACCAGTTTGAAAAAAAAGGCGAAATGTTGTTTCAGTTGTGTTTTTTTCACGTAAGGAGTCTCTTATGAAGCGTCTTTCCATGCTCGTGTTGTCGCTGGGCCTCTGTGCCGGCGCCTCTCTTTCCCATGCCGCCGATGCGCCCACTCCGCCGGATGGCCCGCCGCCGCGTCAAGGTGGCAATGGCGGGCGTGGCGGTCCTCCGGGTGGCGGTGGGATGCATCTGATTCCCCGGTTCGCCGAGGAGAAGTTGGCACTTACCGACGATCAGCACAAACAGATTGCCGATCTCGAAAAGGAAACGAAGGATAAACTTGCGAAGATCCTCACGTCTGCGCAGATGAAGATCCTGGAAGAATCCCGACCGCCGGGAAGAGGCGGCCCCGGTGGTCCGGGTGGCGGCGGTGGTCCGGGTGGCGACGGTGGTCCGGGTGGCCAAGGTGGCGGGGGTACCGGCGGCCCAGGCGGTGGCGCCCCCGGTGGCGGCGGTGGTCCGAGTGGGGATAAACCCACCGGCAACCTTCCGTCGCGCCCCGCGAAATAGTCGACATCTCCCAGCAAGTCTTTCGGAGCCGGGATGAGCGCATCCCGGCTCTGGATTGGGATAGAGGCTCCCACACGTCTCCCAAAAGTTGCGTTTCAATTTCAAAGCCAGGGTTAGCCGCAGAGCGCGTTTCTAGGCCGTGAAGAACGCTCCGCTGCGCGTCGCGGCTAACCTTTGTGGCAGAAATAAGTCAATTGCGTTTTAAGCGTAGACTGCAATTCCATACCTTCGATTTTGCTGCACAAATCAAACGCGCTTCAATCCAGTTTAATTCCTCACCCAACTCATCGGCACGGATTTTGTTAAACGGTTTTCAGACTGTCGATGGTGCCGCTTTGCGGCTCCCGCAGTTTAAAACCCTCTGCTCTCCCAAAAGGAGAATGACCATGAGTGACATGAAAGACAAAATGAAATCCGGCATCGACAAAGCCGCCGACAAGACCAAGGAAGTGGCGGAAAAAGTGGTCGACAAGACTAAGGATGCCGCCAAAGCCACTGGCGATGCGATGAAAAAGGGCGGCGATAAAATGAAAGATGCCGGCCGGTAAAGCTGTAGCCGCATCGCTTCATCTTCGGCGACTATTAAGTTTTTTGTAGCATGGGCTACCAGCCCAAGTTTTTGAATCGAAGACAGATATATGGGCTGGTAGCCCATGCTACAAAAAACCACTTGGTCCCCGTCAAATTGACTTGGCGTTGGGGTGACAGAAAGGAATCCAAAATCATGGATGACGTAACCGTTAAAACATTGAACGAACTGATCGAAACTCTTAAAGACGGGCAGAATGGTTTCAAGA
Organism: Humisphaera sp.; assembly: GCA_025351525.1. Taxonomy (GTDB): domain Bacteria; phylum Planctomycetota; class Phycisphaerae; order Tepidisphaerales; family Tepidisphaeraceae; genus JANXVV01. The sequence goes on from JANXVV010000213.1 coordinate 1,545, forward strand.
GTGCCGCTGCCGACGTCAAAGACATACGCGTGAAGTCCGTGTTCACCGAGCTTGCAAGTGAACGCACTCGCTTGGCAGGTGAGCTTCAAAGCGAGGTGAGCCGACTGGGAGGCGAGCCTGAAAAAACCGGCAGCACTTCTGCGGCCGTGCATCGCGGTTGGATCAATCTCAAATCCGCCCTGGGTGGCGGCGAGAAGTCGATCCTGGATGAAGCCGAACGCGGTGAAGATGTCGCAGTGAAGAGCTTCGAAAAGGCGATGCAAGCCAAGCTTCCCCCGGATGTCGCCGGTGTGGTGCGACGTCAGTACGGAGAAGTGAAGAAGGCTCACGACAAAGTGCGCGATCTTCGCGATTCGTGGAAGTAAAGAACTTTTTTCCCGAGGAGAACCCATGGAAACGAAAGATACAAAATTGAATCCCAATCAACCTTCGCGCAATCCTGATCCGATCACGAATGCGCCGGGTTCCCATCCAATTGGAACGGGTCTGGGTGCCGCCGCCGGTGGAGCGGCGGGCATCGGTGGCGCGGTCGCTGCCGGAGCGGCAATGGGCACGGCACTGGGCCCGGTCGGAACCGTCATAGGTGCCGCGATTGGTGCAGTGGCCGGTGGACTGATCGGGAAGGGTGTCGCTGAGGGAGTCAACCCGACAGACGAGCAGGCGTATTGGCAGAAAAATTACGCCAGTCGTCCCTATGTAAAACCCGGCACCGCCTACGATCAATACGCACCTGCGTATCAATATGGCTGGGAGGCACAGCAGCAGCATGCGGGCAAAGGTTTCAACGAAGTGGAATCCGATCTTGCACGCGGCTGGGACAAGGTCAAAGGCAAATCCGCCCTCGCGTGGGACCATGCGAAAAACGCCACCCGCGACAGTTGGGAACGCGTCCGCAATGAGGATCATACCCGATAGATTTGCTGCATTAAGGTGCATCGAAATTGGGGTGCATCGAAATCAAACGGCCCGCGATCCTTTTAAGGATCGCGGGCCGTTCGTTGAAGGGGGGTATGCGTCATCTCTCGTTACGCGTTCCCAATCAGGATTGTCGACCACGAAGGTATGAGCATACGCGGTAGTCGTTCGAGCAGCAGTTTTTCGGGGGAAGGCACGTTTTTTGCGGAAGGTTCGTCGGTATAAAACAGTCCACTGTTTTACCAATTCCGGGATGAATATCTCATCCTTTTTACTGTTGGAGAAGCCCATGATGGATACACTGAACGAACTGCTGGAAGATGAGATCAGGGACATTTACAACGCCGAAAACCAGTTGGTGAAAGCGTTGCCGAAGATGGCGAAGAAGGCGACATCCCCTGCGCTGAAGGATGCGTTTACAAGCCATCTGAAGGAGACCGAGAATCACGTGAAGCGTCTCGAAGCGGTCGGGGAACTACTCGGCATCGCGAAGCTGGCCGGGAAGAAATGTCATGCCATGGAAGGGCTGATCGAGGAAGGCAAAGAGGTTCTGGAAGAAGACGGCGAAGGCGCGGTGATTGATGCGGCCCTCATCGGAGCGGCGCAGCGCGTCGAGCACTATGAGATGGCCGCCTACGGCACCGCACGCGGCATGGCCGAGGCGTTAAAGCAGGACAAAGTCGTACAGTTGTTGCAGGAGACTCTGGACGAAGAGACCGCAGCGGATGAAAAGCTGACGATGATCGCTGAAGAAGAGGTGTTGCAGGCCGCCGTGTCGATGGGATAGCCCGCAAAAAACGCTGAAAATAATTCCAATGTTTAGCGGTGCTGCCGGAGGCACACGTCTTCTTCCATCGGGTGTAGACGTGTGCCTTTCGCATTTATGAAGGATTCAGCTTCACTGTCGTTTCGCCTGTGCCTCTTGTGCCATCGCCGTTGTCAAAGTTTTTTGGGCGTTTCCCAATAAAATCTTTTTTTCGTCCTGATTCGCGACGGCAGCCTGCCATTCTGAATTCTGGCCGAGCGATGCATGAAAGTCTTTTCGAAGGCGAGTTGATTTGTCGTTCAAGTCAGCGAACTTATCTGTTGCGATTTGAGTCGCTGAATCATTGCGATAGGCATTCAATTCAAAATCCAAAATTTGTGTTTTCACCTCGACGAACTGATTGGTGATTCGCGTTATATCTTCCGATGGAGCACCGGCGGGCAATGCTGCACGATCGGCTTCGGACTTTTGCAGCAATGAAGTTGCTGTGCGATAGGCCGGTTTGCCCGCCAATTCCTTGAGTACTTTCACGCGAGCTGCGACCAATTCAGTTTGTGCGGCTGACAGATCGGATTGAGAGCTTTTCCACGCTACAGTCTGCTCAAAATCTTTCTGCAGTTTTGTAGCAATCCCCAATAGCGCCTGATTGGCCTTGTTCACCTCCAGATTCGCCGCAGTGACATCCTGCCGAGCCTTGATGGATGCGCTGTGATCCACTGGCGATGGAATATTGGTGGCGGTCGTATCACTCCCGTTACCCCGAGTGCCCGAACCGCCGCCATACCCTTTCGCAAACGCGCGCGGCGCAATCAGAATCAGAACGGAAAACAACACCGCGACGATGAACGATTGAAAACTCATGCGGGTCTCCTTCGGGGATAGATGAGAGTCAGTCGGAGAGCAGTAGAAGTGTAGCAGAGGTGAGCAAGAAAAGGGAGAAAATTTTCCAGTCCCCTCCCCCCATGTAATCATGGGGGGAGGGTTAGGGTGAGGGGTCTTTTCTTCGTGGCGAGAAGTCGTTCTATTTTTCGAGTAGGCGGAAGAAAAATTCAACACCCCTCATCCTTGCCCTCCCCCCGGCGTACCGGGGGGAGGGGACCGGAAATTTTAAATGCAACGGCCCTCTCCTTGCAGTACTTGGCGGAGGGAGCAAGCGCTTTACTTCCCAAACCCCCGCCGCCTCTGCCGACTGTATCTCAACAGCGCGTCCTCGATAATCGGGTACGCCATCTTCGCCGGTTCAATCTCATCCACCTCGACGTGCTTGCCTTCCAGTTGCTTATAGTCCTGAAAGAAACGGCGGAGCATCGTCAGCCGATGCGCGGGCATCTCGCTGGCTTCGCGATAGCTGTTGAATTCCGGGTCTTCCGTGGCGACGGCGATGATTTTGTGATCCTTTTTCCCGCCGTCGATCATGGTCATCAGACCGATCGTCCGGGCGTGGATGATCGTGAGAGGGGTCACCGGTTCCTGGCAAAGCACCAGCACGTCGATCGGGTCATCATCCTCGGCCAGCGTCTGCGGGATGAACCCGTAGTTGGCGGGATAATAGACGGCGGAGTAGAGAATGCGATCGAGTTTGATCAACCCGCTCTGCTTATCCAGTTCGTACTTGACGCTGGAGCCGAAGGGAATCTCGACGATGGCGTTGTACTCTTGCGGGATGTTTTCGCCGGGCGTCACATCATGCCAGGGATGAATCATATCGGTCTCGATGAACGTGGGAACAGAACGAATCGACCGCAGGATTGTAAACCCGCTCGATATAAAGGCCAGCCGCGCGAAAAGTCTCCAAGCCGTTCGCTGCCCCCGTCCCCTTCCATCGGCCAAATCGTCACTGGCCTTCAAAAGATCGCGATGTTCGCCTGGCTCACCTCGGCCTAAAAAAAGCGTCGCGGCAAAGTGCCGCGACGCTTGAAATCTTCTCTCCGTCAAGCCATGAACGGCTTGAGCAGGATGGGTCATCACCCGCTTGACTTACAAGGCAAAGATTGCATCCACCGCCGCAGTGACCTGCGTCTTGTGGTTGCCGCCGCCGAAGGCATTTTTGTCGGCATAGTCAAAGCGAACTTCCGGGCGGATCTGGAAATTCTGACCGATCTTGTCCTTGTAGAACGGCTTGTAAGTCACGCCAAGCGTGGCCTCGTAGAAATTGGCGCTGATGCCAAGCCGCGAACCCCCGTCGTCGCGGAACCATTCCACTCGACCGTTCAGCGTGGCGGCATCGCAGATCGTGTATCCGGCATACCCGGTCACACCGTACCAGTACGCGGTCTTGCCGGTCAGCGAGGCATGTTGCTCGGAGCCGAAAAGCCCATCCACCGCAAAAGCCAAAGGAGACTTCTTCGGCGTGTAAGCCACGAGAGCTTCGAAGACGTAGCGATAATCGGAAGAGTTATGCGCCCTCTGCGGCCCAACCGAGATATTGCCGGTGAGCTTGAGTTCATCGGTGAAGGTGTAAACGATCGAGGCCAACCCATCGATGGACCCGTTGTTGTCGTTCGTCGCCTGCTCCCAACCGCGCGTGAAGCCGGCGGTCACGGTCAGCTTGTCAGTGAACGCATATGTGGCCAGAACGCCGGTGTGCGTGAACGGGATGCCGAATCCGAAGTTGTAACTGTGCGAGTAAAGGGCATTGCCGCTACTGCCGGTGACCGTGGCGATGGGGGCGATCGTCTCGTTGCCGAACAGCGTCACGAACTTACCGACGCGGATGTCAAGACCATTACCGACCGGGATGACGAAATCGAGGTAAGCTTGGGTCAGGTCGAACTGATTGATCGGATGCGTGGCCGAACCATAGCCGTTCAAGCCGTTGGCGTGGATCAGGCGGGCATCCGAGCCGTACTGCATGTCCAAGCCGAAACCGATGTCGAACTTACCGTCTTTGGCATCTTTCGGAACATCCACCGTGCGGACCGCCTGCAAGGCCAACTGATTCAACCGGGCGGCGTTGTGCTCGAAATCAAACACGCGGCCTTCGTTGATCTCGTTGCGCGGGCCGCGGAAATTGTAGGTGTAAGAACCTTCGACGTAGCCACCGATCTTGACGTTGTTATCCGACAAGAATTTGCCGACGCCCATTTTGTTCAGGCCGTATTCATTCAGCACGCTGGTTGGACCGGTATCCGGCGTGGCATCCGGGGTAGGGGTCGGCGTGGGGGTTGGCGGCGTGGGGGGAACCGGGTCCGCCGCATACGCCGTCTTCGCAAACATTCCTGCCACCAAGACCGCGCTGCAAGCCAACGCGATCGCACCTGTACGCTTCAACATAAACTGACTCCTTCCAAAGCCTGTCTCACGCTGGGATTCAGCGGGGACGTGAAAACAACGAGCCCAACAATCGAAACAACGCTTATCAAACAAGGTGCCACGGGCCAAAAAGGCACCCCGGAAGCAACTCGATTCAGACTTGGAAGATGAAAACCTTGGGAGGATTCAATCTCCGGTCAGGATCGGGCAACAGGCGAAATCGGCTCTGAAACCGCACGCGGTCGACGTAAAACGCGGGTTGGTGCGGTCGCGGGCATTACCATCGCCTCAGCTTCCATACCGAAGCGGGATGCCGGTGCACATTTCAGATTTTTCACCTGTTCTGCCGGGAGTGGATTGCCGTCACTCGCAACAGTTGCTTAACTGATGGGCAGACATCGGTGAGGAAGGGAGGGAATGTTTAAACAAAAAGCGGTGTTTGAGAGGAAAAGTGAAGTGATGAGGGGAAAGAACCGACATCAATCGCGCAAAGTCGCTTTTGCCTATCAAGGTTACGCATTTTATCGGAACCGCCCCACCGCCGGTTCCGGAAATTTTTTAGCGGCTGTGCCGAAGGCACGCGTTCTTCGGGTCAAAAATAAACGCGTGCCTTCGG
>JANXVV010000290.1 GCA_025351525.1 Humisphaera sp.
TGGCCGAAGAAATGCATGGGCGAGACGCCCATGCCACCTTATTCAAAGCACCCAATTCGAATTCACGAATCAATGACGAAATTCGAATGACCGAAGGATGAAACGCACTCTTCGTTTCGCCATTCGTAATTCGTCATTTGAAATTTGTTCGTGAATTCGAATTTCGTCATTCGTCATTTCGAGCGACTCACCGCCTCCTGTCGACAGAGGAGGCCGATGCCGGGGGAATGGAATCCCGGACGCGGGATTGTCCGCCCTCCGCCCCGACGCTATGCTCTGCTTCCATGACCTCCACGGCGGCCCGATTGTTGGATGATTTTCAGACGCTTGCGCCGGCGGAGCAGTGGATGGTTCGCGAGCGCGTGCTGTCGTTGACCGAACATCTCCAGAGCGAAGCGGTCAGGCGGCTGCACGGGGCGGGTGCGGGCAGGGCGCTCGTGGCCCGGTTGCTGGCGGATCGGGCCGGGGAACGCGCCCGTGACTGAACCCATTCTGCCGGATACCTCCGCACTCTTCACGCTGATCGGCGCTGAGCCCGGCGCGGACATCGTGCCGGCCTGCATCGCACAGGCGATCACCGGAGGGGTTCAACTGCACGGCTCGTTTGTCAGCCTGACGGAAGTGGAATACATCACGATGCAGGAAGAGGGGCCCATCATCGCACGACAGCGCATGGCCGATCTCAACGCGCTGCCCATTCGATGGCATCACTCCGATCCGGAACTGTGCAGCGGGGCGGCGAAGCTTAAAGCGGCGCATCGCCTCTCCTTCGCCGATGCCTTCATCGCGGCGACAGCGCTGCGGTTCGACGCCCTTCTGATTCACAAGGACCCGGAGTTCCAATCGCTTCCACCGGCGCTGAAGCAGCAGATGCTGCCGCCAAAGTAAACCCCCCCGGCCCGCGCGGTCGACCCATGCCCGAGCGAAGTTTGGATCGGCGGGTGAGGAAGACACCGGAGACAATCACGAATACACGAAACTCGAATTCACGAATCAATCACGAAATTCGAATGAACGAATGATGAAACGAAGACTTCCATTCCTCATTCATCATTCGAATTCGATTCGTGCATTCGAATTTCGTCATTCGTCATTTCCCCCTCGGAACTCGTCATTCGTCATTCCGACAAGGCGTGGCCTTCGCCCCATAAAACACGCTCCATTTCTCCCGTTCCACCACCGTCCGGGAAGATCGGTGGTTCGGACCCCGGCAAGGGGCGGTCGTGTCGAAGGGGACGGGATTTTCGCCTGGCCGGGAGCGCTGGAGGCTCTGCTTTGCGCGGCATCCGCCTTGCTTTGAAGGCCATCCGCCCGGGCGGGAGCGGCCTCCGCGCAGGCGGGAGCGGTGTCCGCGCAGGCGGGAACGGCCTCCGCGCAGGCGGGAGCGGCCTCCGCGCAGGCGGGAGCGGTGTCCGCGCAGGCGGGGGCGGTGTTCGCCTTTGCCAAAAGTCCGCCCGCGCGGGACGGGGGCGGCGAACGGGGGGTGTCGGCTGGGCGGCTGGGGCGGGCGGGCTTGCCTGAACCTCAAACGAGGAGGCCGCGCGGACTTTGACATTCCCCGCGGCGTCGGGGGTGATTGCGGTTTTGCCGGGAATGCGGGAGAATGGGGCGAGTGCCGACTGGCCGCATCGTCTCAGCCGCACTTCGCAACTGGACCCCGGCGAACGGAGCTATCTCATATGACCGACCTCAAAAAATCCCCGCGCGAGAGTAAAATCAAATCGTCGAAAAGCGTTGCAAAGGCGGATCCGCCCCGCGCTCGCAAGATGAGCACACCGTTGTTGGCCGGGCAGCGCAAGCCATCGGGATCGTTCCGCCTGCCGCCGAAGATGGCGGGGGCGGTCGAGCACTGTCAGAAGAACGGCGAAGCGGGTGTCGATCACGCCACCCTGGCCCGGCGATTCGGTCCGCACGCGCCGACCACGCTGCTGCTGCTGGGGTTTCTGGAAGTGGGTCCGGATGAGCAGTTCCGGTTTGCCGTCGCGAGTGAGGAATGGATGGAGGCCCATCGTAAAACGGTCCATGCCGCCGGCCATTCAAAAGAGCACGATCTTCGCGGCGAGCGCGAACGGCAGGCGGTCATCCTGTGTCAGCACCCGCGCGGTTACGATGCGGTGACCAAAATCTGCGGCGATGTCTCCACCCTCTTTCTGATCGAAGAGCAACTGCTGCAATGGGTCGCCAAGCCGGGTGAAAAACGTCTGGTCTGGCAGGGTGGGAAAGGACAGCTTCAGTCGACGGCGGTTTGAGATCCAGTTGTAAAACAACCGATACGGTGACAATCGGCGGCGCATCTCGTTTGCGTTGTTGAAGCCGTCGCGATTTTTCGCCGAAGAAAAGATTCGAGGCGAACCGCCTCTCCCCGTCAGGAACCGCCCGCATGTTTGCCTTGTCGGTCCTTAGTTCGGCCTATCCACGCCTGCTTTCTCCCGTCGCATGGTTCGCTGCGGTGAAAATGCCGGCGGTGCTTGCGCGGGGCGATTCTCCCGCAAGTTTGCCCGCAGACCCATCCCTGTTGATCTCGCGCCTCTACTCCGCCGACGAGGTGATGTCGCCGTACATCTACGTGTTTTATGTGTCGTTCATCGTGGCTTTCATCTTCACGCCGATCATGCGCGCCGTGGCGATGTACTACGGGATCATCGATCAACCCGATGGGCAGCGGAAAATCCACACCAGGCCCGTGGCGTACCTCGGCGGGATCGCCGTCTTTCTCGGGTGGATCTCCGGGCTGGCGATCAGCCAGTTTCTGATGACCCATACCGGTGACCCGCCGGCCCAGTCGCACTTGTATGTGAATTTCAGCATCGTCGTCGGCGCCTCGGTGATCGTCATGCTGGGGTTGTGGGACGACCTGACCGGGGTGAATCCCTGGGCCAAGATCGGCGGGCAGGTCTTCGCCGCCAGTTTCCTGCTGTATTTCGACGTCGGCACTCACTGCGCCCGGCCCATGTTCGCACCGATCAACACCCGGCTGATGAATCTGGCCGGTTGGCAGATCCCCGATGGGCTGATCACGATCATCAGTTGTGCGATCGTCTATCTCATCGTGGTCGGCTGTTGCAACGCCACCAACCTGATGGATGGGCTGGACGGCCTTTGCGGCGGGGTGACCGCCGTCATCGCCGCCGGATTTTTATTTCTGGCCGTCAACATGGCCCGCACCGGCGGCGGAATCAACCCCAATCTCGACGGCGTTCGCGTCGTTCTCGGCCTGGCCCTGCTCGGCGCGGTGCTGGGTTTCGTTCCCTATAACTTCAATCCCGCCTCCATTTTCATGGGCGACAGCGGGAGCATGTTTCTCGGGTTCTCCTGCGCGACCATGATCATTCTCGCCGCCCAGGAAACGCACCCCAAATGGTTCCTGGCCTCCCTGGTGATGTTCGCCCTTCCGGTGTTGGACACGGCTCTGGCGTTTGCAAGGCGATTCGTCAACAAGCGGAAAATCTTCTCCGCCGACCGCCATCATTTCCATCATCAGATGATCGACCGCGGATTCAGCGTCAAGCAGACGGTGCTCATCAGCTATTCACTGGCCCTGTTTTTCGCCTTCGCGGGGGCGGCGGTCGTGTTCATGCGGACGCGGTACGCGGTGGCGTTCTATCTGGTGATTTTCGGATCGCTGATCGTCACGGCTTACAAGATGGGAATGGTCCACGAGAAAACCCGCGTGATCACCCGCCAGCCGGTGGGCGGGTTTGAAGGGACGTTGACCGCGCGTTCGGTGGAGCCGAACAGCGTGATTGAGATCCGCGAGGAACGACCGGCGTGAGCGGTCGATCGCTGCTGCCGGTTAAGGATGGCTCCGTCCGATCGCATTGATCGATCGCATACCCGTCGCAGAACCGAAGTCCAAAACGGGAAGTAACCGAGTCGATTGGAACGATTTGAGGCCTCGCGAAGGTAGGTGAGCTGACAACGCGATTGATGCAGCGAGTAAATCGCGAACTTCGTCTCGATTGCTCCATCGAACCGCACGCACCTCATAGCTTTGCAACGCCTCAATCACTGCCGCTGGGGGTTCCCGATCAGTGTCATTGAGTAGGGCGAAGGCTTCGGAATCCGGAGGGCGTACTTCCCCGGTGTCCAGCCATGCGAAAGCCAATATTTCGGCGACCTCCCGATCAGGTCGATTGATAGCGCGTATAATTCGCTCGGGTCGCTTTTTTGACTTGGGAATTGCAAAATCGAAAACGTGATCGTACCTGCTTTTCCCCGTGAATTTAACTTTCGGGATGAATCGAATCTCATTCAGTTCAAGCCGGGCCGTCACGTCTTCAAGAAACAAATTTGCCACCGTTGGAGATGCGACATAGAACAGATCATTCACTGCGAGCATAGCCTGCACCAGATTGTGCTTACGAAGCGGAAAATTGCTCGCGGTGGCCCTGACGGTGAGGATGACTCCGTGTGCGAACAAGTGATGAGAAATTCCAGATCGGCACTCCCGCGCCAGTCTTCTGTACTCCCATATTTTTTGAACGATTCAAAATCTGCGAGGCCGGCGACTTGGTGTTTGTGAGGGAAGACGACCAGGCTAACGGCTCGGTCTGAAGCCATACCTTCCGCGCGTCGATGTGCCGTCACAATCACAGCGTCTATATAAGCTGCTTGGAAGACGCCGAACGGCGGGGCGAAGCGTGGCGGATTTGCCGCGCGACCATTTTTCCGGACCATCGGCGAGATACCACTTGAGGTGCCATTCGAGCAGGTATTGATACGCCCCGAGCAGGAAGGAACCGGAACCGCAGGCGGGGTCGAGGATTTTGAGCTTGGCGGCTTCAGTTGGCCCGACGTTTACGCCGGCTTCCGTCGGCGTCGCTGCGGGGCACTCCGGCACACTGCCAAGCAACTTGCCGACCGTCTGCTTGACGATGTAATCCACAATGTACGTCGGCGTGTCATAGACCCCGCCGGCTTTACGAACTTCCGGCTTCTCCTCGACGCGGGCGCGATGACCCTCGGTGAGAGTGATGATTTTTCCGAGGAATCGCTCGTAGACGCTGCCGAGAATGTCGGCCGAGAGAACGTCGAAGGCATACGGGCTGTCCGGATCGTACAGCCGTTTGAGAATCGGTCGGAGCGCGCCGTCGTCCACGATCGGATTCGGCGTCAGCGACACCGCCAGTTTAGCGCTCCACCCATACCGCCGAAGCTGATACGCCGGTTCCCCGCTTTGCTTGAGATCGACGAACGTTTTTTTGGCTTCGAGAAAAAATTTGCGAGCACCCCCGATGCGGAACGAGTAGTCGGGCGCTTTGGTGGATCCGCCGACTTTCACGCGGTCTTCGTGAACGACCTCTCGATATTGCTCGGCGAAGCGCTGGGTGTTGTCCATGTCCCAGCCGAGTTCGCGGAAAAACGGGTTGACGAAATCGACGCGAAGCTGGGTCTCATTATAGTTGACCGATCGGACTTGTTCGGATTGCCGGTCGAAATGGTCGACCAGTTTCCGGATCGCATCAGGGCAGGCGGGCATCGTCGTGAGCATGGCAGAGGGCGCGGGGCAGCTCAATTGAACAGGGTACGTGGCCGTGCCGTGCGGAACCGCATCCTCACCGCCCAACAGACTCGTCCCGGATCGGGTTGCCACGTACTAGTCCGTATCAAGGGTTCCGGCTCCCGACCCGATATTGACCTGGAGAGCGTCATTCGACGGAGTCATTCCATGCGTGCATCCAGTTTGAAACAGGGCGGGGGGTTCAGTCTGATCGAATTGGTCATCGTCGTGGTGATTATTGCGATCATCGGCGCAATCGCGATTCCGAAGATGAGCCGTGGGGCGGCGGGGGCCGGCGATTCCGCGCTGCTACAGGATTTATCGGTCCTTCGCAGTGCGATTGATCTGTACCAAATCGAGAACGGCGGCAGCTACCCGACTGCCGCAAACATGCCCGGCGCCCTGCTGCAATACAGCGACGGAAACGGCAATGTTTCACCCACCCACACGGCTCCGTTTATCTATGGTCCCTACCTGCAAGCCATCCCGCCTTTGCCGGTCGGCGCGGCGAAAGGCTCGGTCGGCATCGCGGTCCTCGGCGGCAGTTCGTCGACCCAGCCAAGCGGCATCGGGTGGAACTACAACTTCAGCACGGGAAAGATCAAAGCCAATACCGGCCGCGATGAAGTCGACCCGAAAGGCACCGCATACAACACTTATTAAACTGGAATTTGTGTGGGTAAATCTCCTTAACCGCCGTGGGCGGAAGCCCCGGAGCTTCCGGCCACGGCTATCCAATCCAAATAGTCCGCAAGCCTCCCTGTTTGGTCCGCCTGCCGCGAATACTGTTCGATCCACAAGCAATCCTGCCTATCCACGCTTTTCTTGGGAAGTTTTCACGCGCCAAGTGAAACTGTACCTTCAATAAATCGCCTTCCGCGACGACCACCGCTAAAACATTGCGTGGCGGCTGGAGGGCGGCTGTCCCCTGCCGCTGCGGCGATCAAGGACGACCGCCCTCCAAAGTCGATTTTCGGGGCAGCGGATTTGGTTTTTTCGGTCATCAAAATGAAGGCTTTCAGCCTGAATCTCCGATGGCCAAAGGAGGACTGACGGATGCAGCGGATGCAGCGGGATGGCGAAGGAACGACACGCCCCATTAACGATTTCAGATGGTTTGACCGGAGATTTCAATGAAAAGTTGCAACGAAGATCAGTTCACCTTGGATGGCCTCGAAGCCCGCCTGCTCTTGCACGGCGGTTTTGGCGGTGATTTCGGCGGCGGCGGTCGCGATGGCGGCCGCGGCGGA
>JANXVV010000307.1 GCA_025351525.1 Humisphaera sp.
CGCGTTTTTTCCGAGAAGAAAAACGCGTGCCTTCGGCACAGCCGCTAAAAAAATCACACTCTTTGATGAATCGACATCTCGATCATCCGCCCCAACACCGGCCAGCGCAGGCGATGCGGATACGCCACCTCGCAAAATGCCGGCGCGATTTGCCCGTCTGAAAGGCGAGCCGTATACAGCACCCGAAGATAAAAAGGGGTCGCATCGATCACGCGCGGCGAGTCGAGCACCATTGCGTCGCCGTAAGCCAACTGCTCGGGATACCGTAAACCCAACGACGATCGCCGCGAACCGCGAAAAATCCAACTTCGATCGCTTCGCTCGCGAACGCCATCGGCATCCGCTTCGATCCAGTGCGTTTCCATCGCCATCGTCGAATCACGCGGCTCGGCGAGATGGAAAATCAACGCGCGGTCTTTCAAAAGCACTCGCCCCCAGGTCCATCGCGCAAGCCCCGGTCCCAAAGGACCGGTGCCGAAATTATGGTCGTGATATCCGCGCCCTTGAAACAGGATCGTCTCGCGTTTCGCTCCGGCACCCGACTTAAATTGAATGTTCCCGCTGACGTTGCACAATGGCGCGGCGAGAATCCAATGATGCTCGGCCCCGGTCATCGCCCGCGACAAAAATCGCCGCTCATGGGGAAGATGCGGCTGCGTGGGAGAGAACTTCAAATCCCCCGACAGCTCCGCACCCTCCGGTCGCTTCGGACCCTGCCAAGTGAGGTTCCACGGCGATCCTTCCAGATGCAGCTGATAGTCACCCGCCGCACCGCACTTCATGCGATTTGGACCCACCGTCACATCGGGTGAATCCACCGATGCTCGAAAAGTGCCGGGTGGGAACTGACTCATGAATTGAGCCAGTATTTTACCGCCGCGATAGACGATGAAATACGCGCACGGATAGTCGCGGGGAACCGCCGGGGCATGGTGGGTGGGTGAACGAAGGTAGGCGGAATGTCGACGCAGGTAGGCGGGGTGAAAGACGAAGCCGTCTAAAAAAATCGCGACGATCCGAGTGTCGGTGGCCGCATCTTCGGCGTCGAAGTACCACCACTCATATCCCCCCGGCGCGCCCACCTGGTGCGAAGCATCGGGCGAACGCAGGGGGGTGAAGAGTTCTGAGGTCGGCATAGCTTCAAATTAGGCGATGATCGGTTTCACCACATTCCCATAAACATCCGTCAAACGGAAATCGCGGCCCGCATATCGATACGTCAGCTTTTCATGATCCAACCCGAGCAGCGAAAGAATCGTCGCATGAAGATCGTGTACGTGAACCGGATTGGCGACGGCCTTTGCGCCGTAGTCGTCGGTGGCCCCGTAGGTCATTCCGCCTTTGACACCGCCGCCGGCCATCCAGGTGGTGAAGCCGCGATTGTTGTGATCGCGACCGTCCCGATTTTGAGCGGTGGGAGTTCGACCGAATTCACCGCCCCACACCACGAGCGTGTCTTTCAACAACCCGCGCTGTTTGAGATCCGCCAACAAACCGGCGATCGGTTTGTCGACGGCGGCGGCGTTCAGCGCGTGCTTGGCGTGAAGCCCGGTGTGCTGATCCCAACCGGTATGCGCCACCTCGATGAATCGCACGCCCGCCTCCGCAAAACGACGGGCCATCAGGCACTGGCGACCAAACGTATCCGAACCGCCCGCGCCGATTCCGTACATCTCCAGCGTTCGCGGCGACTCCTTGCTGATATCCATCACGCTCGGCACCGCGCTCTGCATTCTGAAACCCAGCTCGAATGATTCGATGACTCCTTCGATCTGCGGGTTCTCGCCCGATTTTTTCAGCAGGTCGCGGTTCATCGATTGAACCAGATCAATCTGCCGTCGCTGACTGTTCGAGGGGAGCGAGGAGGCGATGTTTTCCATCCTGCCACCGCCATCGAGCCGCGTGCCTTCAAAGGCCGCGGGCAGAAATGCGGAACCATAGTTTTGCGCCCCGCCCACGCCGGCCGGTGGATTGATCGTGATGAATCCCGGAAGATTTTTATTCTCGGTACCCAGGCCGTACAGAACCCACGAACCGATCGACGGGCGAATGAACTGCACGCTGCCGGTATGGAGTTGGATGCTGGCCTGCGGGTGCGCCGGGTTGTCGGTGTGCATGCCGTTGAGCAGACACAGATCATCCGCATGTTGGGCGACGTTGGAGAAAAGCTCGGAGACATACAGCCCGCTCTTACCGCTGCGATTGAACTTCCAGGGCGAAGCCAAAAGCTTACGACCCAAAACTATCTTACCATCATCCTTGGCCAATTGCGGCTTGTAATCGAAGGTGTCGACGTGCGAAGGAGCGCCCTGCATGAACAGAAAAATCACCCGCTTGGCCTTGGCGGGGAAGTGAGACAGCTTCGGGAGCAGCGGACTTTCGTAATGCGGTTGCTCGGGTGCCTCTGCCGCTCGGGCCTGCGAGCAGAGGTCTGCCAGGGCGAGGTAACCGAAGCCACAGGCGGCGGAACGGAGCATTTGGCGGCGGGTGAGGGGAAGCATGGTTTTATTCCTCGTATTAGACATTGTTCCAGCAATGTCGTCCTGAGCGCTGCGAAAGATCTACGTCCAAGACATTGCCTCAGCAATGTCATCCTGAGCGCTGCGAAGGATCTGCATTCGTTCACCAAGCCGCGCCAAGATCCGCGAAACTTGGGTTTTTCGTCTCGATCAACGCCAGTTTCCTCGCCCGCAGCCAACCCTTGATTTTCTTTTCCGCAGCGATCGCATCGACGGCACCCGTGAACTCTTCGTGATAGATCGGCATCGTGCAATTTTATTTCGCGGTGAAGCCTTTGAGTGTCTTGTTTTTATGTCGGGCAACGCGTTTCAGGAGGTCGCTGGTGAAGCCGATGTACAGGGTGCGAGATTGATTGCTCATGATGTAGACCCAGTAGCGGTTCATATTCGCGATCGTAGATTATCGACGCATTGACCGGATCCTTCGCTGCGCTCAGGATGACGTGTGTAACACGTCAATTCAAATACCGAAACTCCGCACTCGCAAACAACGCCTGACAGAACCCGGCCCAACCGGTCGTCTGCGCTTTCACCGCGTCTTCATTTCTTGCACGGGCGTCGCGGACGGCATTGGTGATGTACGCCAACGCCCGATCCCGTTCGGCGCTCGATGCGGGTCGGCCAAAGGTCAGGGTGTACGCCAGATCCACGCGAGCCGTGTCCGTCTTCGCGCCGCTGTTCGCCAATCGCTCGACCATCGATTTCGATTGACTCACTGCAAACGTGCTGTTCATCATGAAAAGTGCCTGCGGCGCAACCGTGGTGACATCGCGGCGACCGTCGACGACATTCGGGTCGGCCATGTCGAAGACCTCCAGCACGGCGGGCACATCGTTGCGATACACGGGCAGATAGACGCTGCGAATCCCGAAGTTGCTCATCACGTCGCCCATGTTGCCGAGCTTTTTGGCGATGTCGATGGGAATCTCCGGAAAATTCAACGTCACCGAACCGCCGGGGGGAATCAGATTGATTTTGCCGGACGCGGTGAGGATCGCATCGCGAATGGCCTCGGCTTCCAGACGCCGTTGATTCTGTCGCCAGAGCAACGCGTTTTCAGGGTCGACGGCGAATTTGAGTTTGTCGAACGCGCTGCTCTGCTGATACGTGCCGGTCAGCATGATTTGCCGAATCGTCTGCTTGACCGACCAGCCGTTTTTCATGAACTGGGCGGCGAGATGATCGAGCAGTTCCGGGTGGCTCGGTCGGTCGCCGGTGAAACCGAAGTTGTCGACGGATTTGACGAGGGCCTGGCCGAATAAATGGCCCCAAATGCGATTGACCATCACGCGGGCGGTCAGTGGATTCGTCGGGTTAGTGACCCACGCCGCCAGCTCGAGTCGGCCGCTTTCCTTCTCACCGATCTGGAGACCATGGCTCACGCAGGGAATGTTCAGGAAGCCGCGATGAACCGTGTCGCCGGTCTGATCGATTTCGCCGCGCACGAGAATTTTCGCATCGCCGACCGTCTTGGAATCGGCCACCCCCATGGCAAAATGTTTGGGGGCGGTGCCCGAGGGATTGGTGATCTTCGCGCGGAGCGTCGCCAGATTTTTCAACTTCTGGCCGGGTGTGGCACCCTTTAATTTTGCGTAGTCGTCCGCCCCGTCATCCTTCAATTCATCGGGGCTGAATCCCGCCAGGTGAAGGTACTTTGCAGTGCTGTACTTTTTCAGCAGACGGCCGCGATTGTCCAGCCCCGGCAACTCCTCGGTACTCTTAAAAATACCGGCCAGCGAATAATATTCGGCGGTGGGAATCGGGTCAAACTTGTGATCGTGGCAGCGGGCGCACGAAATCGTCGTGGCGAGAAAAGCCTTGCCGGTCGCGTCGATCTGCTCATCGACGTTGTTCATCAAAAACTGCTGCTGATTTTTTTCGTTGTAATCCTTCGGCCCGATCGCCAGAAAGCCCGTGGCGATCAACTGCTGATCGTGCTGCTGAGGCGTCTCAAACGGCATCAGATCGCCCGCCAACTGCTCGGTGACGAACCGGTCGTACGGCTTATCCGCATTTAACGCGGCAATCACATAATCCCGATATCGCCAAGCATAATAGTAGACGAAATTCCGGCTCATGCCGGTCGACTCGGCGTAGCGCGACACATCCAACCAATGCCGCCCCCAACGCTCCCCGAAGCGCGGGCTCGCCAACAGTCGATCGACGACTTTCGCAAAGGCATCGGGCGAATTGTCCTTTGCAAAATCCTCAATTTCCAAAGCCGAGGGTGGAAGCCCGATCACATCGAATGTCGCCCGCCGAAGCAACGCGGCCCGGTCGGCAAACGGTGCGGGCTTCAGATTCTTCTCTTCCAGCTTTGCCAGAATAAATCGATCGATGTCGCTCCGGGCCCACGAAACGCTCTGCACCCGAGGGGGCGAAACCACCGACAAGGGTTGCCATGACCACAGTTCTTTCCGCAGCGCGTCATACCGGGCATTCGTGTTGCCCGCCACCGTCGGCTTAGTACCCGAATCCTTCACCTCATTCTGATGCGGCCAGGGCGCGCCCCATTGAATCCACTGCGTGAAATCGGCGATGATGTCTTTGCCCAAAACCTTTTTGGGCGGCATGGCGGTCTCTTTGTCGACACGGCGGATGGCATTGAGCAGCGGGCTGTTGGCCGGGTCACCGGGGATCACGGAGGGACCCGAATCCCCACCTGAAAGCATCCCATTCCGCGTGTCCAATAACAGGCCGCCTTTGAGCTTTTCAGACGTGGCGGAGTGGCACTTGTAGCACTCGGCGACCAACGCCGGTCGAATTTTCTTCTCAAACAAATCCAGCCCGGCCGCCGACGGCGCATCCGCTGCCAACATCGGCCCAGTCGAATGCGCAAAGATGCAAATGCAGCACGCGGCGAAGATGGATCGGAATGGGTGTTGCATGGCGATTCTCGGCTGAAGTCCACTGCTAAAACGGGAAATCTTGGGAATTATTTGGAGGGAATTGGTTCTTTTTATCGACCTTTGTATTTTTAATGTCCAATCGCAAATATCATCCCTTCGCAAGCTCAGGGCAGGCTCTGAGGTACTCCAAAGGATCTGCGTTATTCGTCGGTGACGCCAGATCCTTCGGAGTACCTCAGGATGATGGAATCCAGACATCGAATCCCTTAAGGTCAATAGCGTCATTTCTACCATGGAGAAAAGACGTGGCCGCATATTACCACGTTCGTTTCCATCGCCCTTCGACCCGCATCATCGGTGTTTAACGGTTTCAATTTCAGAACGACTTGACGGTTCGGGCGTATCAAGAACACAATGGCCCGCTCACGTTCCGATTCCCACTGCGTTATCAGTGACTAGTAGACATGTTCGGGAAAATGAGCTTTCAGGAGAGACTTCGATGCGACGCCCTGCTATTTCAGGTCACGCTTATTTTTTTTCAACGATCTGCGCCTGTCTGTTGATCGCCACCACCGTTCAGGCTGTAGATGTCAAACCGATGGTGCGACCTCTCACGTGGTATGCCTCCTACCAGCAGGCCTGCTCGGAAGCCCGCAAAGGGGACAAGCTCATTCTCACCTATTTCTGCAGCAGCGATGCGGATGAATGGACCAAAAAGCTCGATAAAGAGGTGATGAAGACCGACCTGTTTCGAGAATGGGCCGAGAAAAACGTCATTCTGCTGAAGCTGGACTACCTTAAGTTTTCAGGAGGCGCAAACGCCCGCGACACCTTCGACAAGTACAAGATCAAATACAACATCACGAAAATTCCCACCCTTCTTTTCCTCGACTCCGATGGGTTCCTCATCGCCCGCTGCGGCTACACGACGGCGTCGCTTCGGGAGGATGAAGACAAAGGCAAACCGATCAGTTGGATCAAGTATTGCGAGGACACGGTTGCGAATCGTCCGCCACGCGTGGAGGCGATCCAGCAGAAGACGTTGGATGAGGCCATCAAGTATTCGCGGAAGCATTACCTGCCGCTGGTCATCCTGCTGACGAAAGGCGAATTGCCGATGTACGTGCAGCGGAAGGCGGATTTGCTGAAGAATCAACCGTTCGTGGCGTTCGTGAATCAGAACTTCGCATTTTGCCAGTTGAAATGGCCGGAGGAAACCGACAAATCGGAGATTGCCGCAAAATCGAGGGCGTTCATCGAAGAGAACAAAATCGCCCCGATTCCGATTCAACTGGTCATCTATGACTACTTCGTTCAGCCGCCTAATTCTAAAATACGCGATCGCGTGCCGGTCACGACCTTGCAGGATATCGATCCCCTGATTGCAAAGCTCGACGGAAACGTCTCCAACCCCGACTACAGCGGTGCCTGGCTCGACGATTGGCGGCAGGCGACTTTCATCTCCACCCGGCTGCGAAAGCCGCTCTTCATTCTGTTCACCCAGATGGACGCCAGCGAACCGAGTCAAAAATTCGATGCCGAGGTGTTTCAGACGGACGAATTTAAGGCGTATGCCAAAAAAAATCTGATACTGATGAAGGCGGAATTTCCGGGCACCCCCGCGAAGCAGAAGGAACAATCCGAGGCATTGAAAGAGCAAAATCGTTCCCTGGCGGACCAATATGCGATTCGGGGTTATCCGTGGGTGATTATTCTGAATTTTATGAGTCAGCGGATTGGAGATTCGAAGTATATGAAGGGCGGGCCGGCTGTCTTCATACCTCAGTTGGACCTGGTGATTAAGGACGATAAATTTTCGAGGCCATCGGGGAGGTGATGAATGATCGGTGTGCTTCCAAAAGGGGTTTTGGAGGGCGGTCGTCCTCGACCGCCGCATCAGCGGCAGGGGACTGCCGCCCTCCAGCCGCCTCATTCCATTCGTCGCGTGTGCGGCGCAGCCGCATTCATCAGCCCGAGATGCTCCAGCACCCGATCCGTCAGACGATCGACGCTAAACTGCTCGGCCAGAAATCGTGTGTTGCCGGTCAACTCAGCGTGCAGCGCGTCGTCGGTGATCAGCCTCTCCAATTGCGTGGCAAGGTCCGCGCTGTCCCATGCCTTGAACATCAATCCACCGCGACGGCCATCGATCTGCACCACTTCCGTGATCCCGCCGTGATCCGGCACCAGCACCGGGGTGCCGTGGCTCATTGCCTCCGCCGCCACCAGGCCGAACGGTTCGCGGTGAATGGACGGGTAGACGATGCAACGGCTGCGCTGATAAAGCGCGCTGCGGACCTCGTTGCTCACCCGCCGTTTCCAGAAAACATTGATGCGAAGATGTTCGGCGATGTGTTTGCAGGAGTCGGCGTATTTTTGACCGAAGCTGGAACCGCCCACGCAGAGCAGTTGCAGCTTCACGCCGCGCTCGCGGAGAATTTTTACGGCGTACAGCAGCAGGTCGATCCCCTTCTCCGCATCCTGTCGGCCAAGATAGGTGATGATCGGCAGATCGGGTTTCAGGCTGGGGAACAGCCGGGCCAACGCCGCAAAATTGGCGGCGGGATCAGCCGGGGGCTCCTTCGGCATTTCAATTCCAGGATAGATCGACCGCATTCGGTTCAGATCGATCCCCATCTCCTCGTGCAACCGCTCGGCGTAATCGCGGCTGACGGCAATCGCCGGCCAACCGCTGGCCGCCACCGTCTCGCGCAATCGAAGGTGATAGTCGTCCAGCCGCCCGATCCGCTCCGCGAAATTCGCGAAAATTTCCTCGCCCTGAAAAGTCACGAGATAATCGAACGCGTGCTTTCGCCGCTCTTTCACCGGCTGGGCAAACGGGCAGATCATCGCAAACGTCGGCAACAAATGCGTCACCCCATCGCGAATCATGTAAATGCCCAGACGGCGCGACAGCCCCGGATCGCCGTCGCAAATCGCCCGGCAACAATTCCGCATGATCCGGTTCACATAGTTCGGATGCTTCTGCACAAACCGCCGTCGTCGCGCCGCCGGAAAAAGCGCCGTGGCCCGGCCCATCGCATCCATCACCGCGCTTGGCCGGTTGAATTGAAAGCGCATCCCGTTGCAAAGCGTGTATTGCGGAATGTCCTTGTCGACGAGTTCGGGATTGCGTTCCATCATCCAGTAAATGACGACCTTGAACCCGCGTCGGTGCAGCGCGTTGGCAAGCCGCATATCGCGGATGATCGCCCCCTCGTAGGAACCGCTGGTGAACGCGAGAAAGGCGAAGACGGGGTCGGACATGGCCGAAAGATTAAGCGGAATGCGGTTCGCGGAAAAGGGCGACCGTGCGCAATCGTTCAACGCGGCCGAAAGATGAACTCAGCCGTGGCGCACCCGTCTTTGACAGTCAGCGCCGAATCCTGCTCACCGAACTTTTCATGCCAGGCGTGCAGCGTGTAATCGCCATCCGGCAAGCCCTTGGGCAGTGCGAACTTTCCGTCCGCATCGCTGATCGCAAAATACGGGTTGTCCAGCACCGCCACCCAGGCGTTCATCCACGGATGCACGTCGCACTTCACGCGGAAGTATTCCACCTCTTTCGGGGTCTTCAACTTCGTGCCGGGATTGATCGTGGGCATCGCCATGTTTTGCGCCTCATTTTTTTCCGGCAGCGTGTGGATGTTGTGCAGCCAGGCATCGCCGTTTTTCACCACGATCGGTTGACCCACCATCACCGCCACCACATGCGGCTTATATTGGCAGCCCACCTGATCGAGCACCGCCGGGTCACTTGCCATCCCACCCGGTAAATCCCGGCCTTCTTCCCGCTTGATCGAGACGACGACATTCGCCAACCCGCGATCCTTGCCGATGACGACCGTCTCCTGATTCACCGGTTCGCGATGCTGCATCGAGCATTGCGGAAGGCCGTTCATATCGATCTTCATGCTCTCCGGAATCGTCCCTTCAAATTTCACCCGGCCTGCGACGGAAGCCACGGAAGCGACGGAAGCCGGCAACTCTTTCGGAGCCGGTGACGGTGGATTGACCGTCGGCGGTGCCGCAGTCTTTTCGATGGGAGCCACGGGCGGTGCGGGGTTCGCAGATGGCGCGATGGGCCCCGCGGCAACCACCGGATCGGAATCGATTCGCACCCCCGCGCTCTGTCCCAGGACAAAATGCACAATCGCCGCGCCGCCACCCCCGAGGACAACGACGGCGGACAATACGACGGCAACAGTTTTCGCTTTGGCAATAGCCATGATTTGACCGGTTCCTTTCGCGATCGACACGGACGCGGACGCGCCGGGCAACAAGCCCCGCGCGGCGGCGAGAGCGGTGCCACTCATCGTGGCCGCCGTCACCCTTGAAACATCCCCCGCCGATGCCTCCCCGGCGGCCATGAGCGCAACGGTCAGTCCCACCAACGGCACCCGCGCGCCGCGGCGATCGAGTATCCCGCGCAGCTTGACCAAAGCCCGCTCGATACGCTTGGCCGCCGCCGATTCCGAAATCCCCGCCGCCGTGCCCACCTCGCCCATGCTGCGGCCTTCTAAAAAACGAAGCGTCACGACCGCCCGATCCGATTCACTAAGCTGACACATCGCACCATCCAGCAGCGGAAGCAAGCGGACCGTTTCATCATCCGACTCATTCTCCCGGTTGGACGGGTTCATCTCAGCCGCCTTTCGCTCATGCACCCGACGGCGGTTCGCGGCCTTGCGGACGTCGCAGCACGCATAGTGCGTCGCCGCCATCAACCATGCGGATAACAACCCCGGATTGGAAATGGAACCGGCCTTGCGGGCCAGCAAAATGAAGACGGCCTGCGTGACATCATCGGCTGATTGCGGATCGAAAATTTGTCGCCGTGCCGCCCCATAAACCAACCGCAGATGGCGTTGGACGAGCCGACGAAAAGCATCGTCCGAACCCGTCGCAACATAATCCGCGATCAGATCGGCATCCGTCGCGTCGTCGGGTTGGGGCGGGGTAACAGTCATTCCACAAGAGTATGGACGACCGTCATCAAAGCTGACAGGAAAATACCTGAAATCATTTATTACGATGCATTATTTAGCCGGGCCGCTTGCGGCACGTGTCTAACGGCATACCTTGCCGCTAGACACGGGCCGCAAGCGGCCCGGCTAAATAATGTTGCAACTCCACCGCTCAATTCTCTTCCAACATCTTCGGAATCAGTTCCTCGAAATTTTCCTTGGCGGTCACGCTGCGAACGACGCCTTTTTTATCGATCAGAATCATCAGCGGAATTCCCTCAATGCCGTTCTGGGTGGCCACGGCGTTCCAACCGGGGGCCTTCTCGTCAAATAACTGGGGCCAGGGCATATCCTTATTTTCCGCCAGGAATGCGCGGAGCGCCGCCGGATCGCGATCGCAGCTCACACCGACGATTTCAAATCCTTTCCCATGCAAATCCGCATAGGTCTTCTTCAATCGCGGCAGTTCCGCAACGCACGGCTCGCACCACGTCGCCCAGAAATCCACGAGAATCACCTTGCCCTTCCAATCGGCGGTCGTGAATGGCTTGCCTTCATTCGTCACGCTCGCAAACACCATCGCTTTGCCTTCCATCGCCTTGAGCTTTTGCGTCGCGACGATGCTCTCGATCATCATCTTCGCCCGCAGGCCCTTGGCTTCATCGACGATGATTTTCTCGGCGGCCTCTTTCAATTCGGGCGACGCCGCACCCTGCTCACTCATCTGCATGAGCTTCATCGCCACGCCGTCATTTTCAGGATTCGCCTTCAACAGGAGACGCGCCACTTCCAACAACGGCTTCTGTGCGGCGGCGTCCTTGGAATTTCGCCACCAGTTCGTCATCAACAACGCACCTTTGGCCTCGATCGCTTCGCTCCCCTCGCCGGCGGCCAGCGCGGTGAGGCGGTTTTCTGAATCGGTGTCACCCAGTACCGCCAGCATCGACAGGAATTGCCCATGCACCGAACCGGATTGCGCCTTGGCCATCGGATCCTGAAGAATCAACTCATCGAAGATGGTCAGAAATTTCTTCATGACCGGAATCCCCTTCGGGGCCAGTTCGGCCCGCTGCTTTTCATCGCTGAAGGAGGAGGGAGACTTGATCAGTGCGCGCAGTTCGGTGCCGGTTGCATTCAGATCGTTGAGAACAGACTCTTTGGTTCGAGTGGTGGTCGGCGCGGTGGCCGGTTTATCCGCCATGGGTTTTTCGGCGACAACGGGAGGCCTGGGGGCGTCTTCCGCTAGGATTCCGGCTGCGGGCAGGCCGACCAGCCCACCGATGAAAAGGCCCATCAACAACCCGCCGCGTCGATTCAAATTCTGCATTGAAATTCCTCTGAGGAGGTGAAAGGTTCTACTGCCATCACGCACACGCGACGACGGTGCGGCTGATATTACGTCCACCTTCCAGGAAAAAATACCCTCGATTTTATTTTCTGAATTCGGGAGTGCCTCGCACACGCATGGATTCCCATGGAACAAGTTCCATGGGCTTTCCAAATACGATTCTATTTTTCGTCGATCCGTCATCGAATGGACTCCATCCCGTTCTCTGGCTATATTCCCCCCCTCACTCAGGGAGCTTGTGAATTTATCGGTGGAAAAAAATCCCCGCGGGCCGGATATCCGGCTCGTGATGGGGGTCGTGTCACTCGCACTTTTGCTGCGGCTGCTTTTTGTCGCGCAGGTGTTGCGAGAGAACACCCCCGCCGCCATCGCCTCCTTCAATTGGGACAGTCGCGAGTACCTGCACCTGGCCCACAATCTCGCCACGCAGGGCCGCTATGTTTACGACCGCGATCCCAATCCCGCAGCGCCGGCCGAGGCGAATGTCGACCCGGACCCGTTTGCACAACACGTATCGCATCAGGTGTCCCACCACTACGGTTTGCTGCGAACGCCGGGATATCCGGTCTTTTGCGCCATCTTTGAAAAACTGGGATCGTTGACCGGCGGTGTGCTGATCGCACAGGCGGTCCTCGGCGCGCTGGTGCCGCTCGGCGTGCTGCTGCTGGGTTTCTCGATCTTCAAAAGCCAGACCGCCGCCGGAGTCGCCGCCGTCCTGTCGGCCATCTCCTCCACCGGGATCGGTTTGAGTGGAATCTTCCTCGTCGACCTGCTGCTGGCCGTCTGCTTCCTCGGCGGATTTGGTTTGCTGTACGCTGCCCTCATCGGCCAACGCACTTTGCCTTACTTCGCGTCAGGGATGATGTTCGCCATCGGGTTGCTCATCAAACCCTCGCTGCTCTATTGGCCGATCGTGTTGCTGCCGATCACTGCATTGCTGGCGAAAGGATTGGATCGCCCGATCGCCTGGCGCAAATTGGCGATCACCGCGATGCTTCCGTGGCTGGCCGCCGGCGCGTGGTCTTTGCGAAATCGCGTCGTCGAAGGGGGCTTTACGTTTGCCAGCGTCGATGCTCAGAACCTTCGCCATTTTCTCGCACCGCTCGTCGAGGAAACCACCAAAGCCGGTCATTCCCCCACTGCGAAAGACGTGTGGCAAAACCATTACTCCGCCCGCAATCGCGATTGGGCCGACATGGCTTCCGGTCAGTTGTCGCCCATGCAGATCACCGCACGGCAACGGGCCGACAGCCTCGCGATTCTGCTGCATCACCCCTTCCACACGCTCACGGCCATCGTCAAAAATGCGGTCGGCAACTCCTTTTCCGGCTGGGCTTACACCCGACTGCAAACGCCCTCGTTCTCACCCATCGAACAAATCGTTCGCCACAGCGACCGCGCTCTTTTCTTCTTCGGAATGTTCCCCGCCTACCTGCTGATGCTGTTGGCGATTGTCGAACCACTTTTCAGTGACGAAGGTTTAAGGAACCCCGAGAATCGACGGCGATTCTTTTTGCACGCCGCCCTGTTGCTGACGATCGGTTATTTTTTCCTGATCTCCGGCACCTCATTCTCCGCCGGTTTTCGGATTCTTTACCCGGCTGAATTCGCCCTCATCCTGTCGACCGTTTCCGGTGGCATGGCGGTCGTGCGGGCAACCGCTCCGGAGATGGAAACCGAACCGGATATGATCGCCGAGCTTCCGTGAATCACTTTCTTCGGGCAGTCAGCACCCGGTCATTCCCCCCGTGATCCTTCAGCACCCGGACCTCTTCAAAATCGCCGAATCCTCCGGCAACCTCTTTCGCCAGCCCGCCCTGATCGAATGCGATCTCCAGATAGACGCGCCCGCCCGACACCAACCGATCCCCGGCACCCGCCAAGATGCGCCGGTGCAGCAGAAGGCCATCGGGCCCGCCATCCAGAGCCAGGCGCGGCTCATAATCCTTCACGCTGCGATCGAGCGCATCGACCTGCGCCGTCGCGATGTACGGTGGATTTCCGACGATCAACTGGAACGGCTGACCATCCACACTGTTGACCAGCGGTTCAAAAAGATCCCCCTGCTCGACCGTCACCCGACCGGCGAGCCCGAGCCGTTCGATATTTCGCCGCGCCACCGCCACCGCTTTTTCGCTGAGTTCCGTCGCGATGACGACCGCGTTTTTCAGGTGGTGCCCGATCGCCGCCGCGATGCAACCGCTGCCCGTGCAGAGGTCCAGCACGCGCGGCGACTCCATCCCCGCCGTGTGCCGCGCCAATTGCAGCACGTTCTCCACCAGCGTCTCGGTATCCGGCCGGGGGATCAGCACGTCCCGATTGACCTCGAATTCCAGATTGAAAAAGTGAGCCGTCCCCGAGAGATATTCGATCGGCTCCTGCTCCGCCGCCCTCTGAACGAGGGAGCGGAAGGTCGTCAATTCGGTGTCGTTGAGCGGGCGGTCGTAATCGGTGTAAAGCCGGATGCGCGGATACATCAACACATGGGCCAGCAGTCGCTCTGCGGAAAGTCGCGGGGAGTCCACCTGCTTGCGCGTAAAAAACCCCGTGGTCCATTCGAGCAGTCGTCGTACCGTCCATGCGACAGCTTCGGCCATAGCTTGGATAGTATAAAGCGATCCCGCCGATTTCAAAATAATCGGCGATGGACCCCGATCCCATTCCGTCCCCCCGTCTTTCTTTTTACGTTTTACGAATTACGAATTACCGATCACATCCTCGGCGCCGCATCCCCATATCCCGGCGGCTTCGGCTTCTTCCCCACCTGCGTGCTGAAGCTCTGAAGGTATGAAACCCACATCATCGACAGACCGAAACTGTAAGCCCCCTGAATCACGCTATCCATGTAATGTTGCGTCGGGGGGATGTGATAGCGGTCGGCGCTCAGCCCCTGATAGGTCACCGCCTTCACCGGTTCACCTTTGCCGAGGGGGGCGACTTTCACTTCAATCCGCCGATACACACCGATGTCTTTCCCGCCCGGATCCAGCTTGCGGCCCACCTTGGCATCGAGAATCAGCATGTCCGCTTCCGTTAAATCGAACAGCGCCCCTTGAACATATTTACCCGGATCGTAGACAATATCCGCGATGCCACCGCCCCAGTATTCGCTGAAGATCGGGAATGAAAACCGGTAGTTATCCAGCACCCCCGGTCGGCCGGCCTTGAGATTGGGCGAACGGTGGGCGTAATGGCGGCACCATTCCGTCACCGCCCGCAGATTGATGTTCGATCCGTACGCAAAATACCACATTCATTCGTCCAAACTCACGCCAACCCGCCCACAAACGGTCGCTCGGCATTCTGACGTAAGCAAGGGTAAAAGAGAAGGGACGTGGCGGGGCCCGTGGTCAGTGAATACAGTTGCCAGTGGTTAGTTGCCAGTTGCCAGTGAATACAGAACACGCGGCATTCGCATTTACTGGCAACTGGCAACTGACCCCCCGACCCCTTTCAATTCACGCCCGGCTCTTTGCCGTAGCGCGGCCATCCCAGCGGTTGGGCGGGATTCAGATTCCGCACGGCATCGACGATTCCCTTCACCCGCCGTCGTACATCGCACTCGGCGAGCAGCGATTGTTTGAGGGGGACATCGTCGAGCAGATGGAACGCGATCAGATCGGCGATGTCGGCGGTGGGGAGCGGGCCTGCGAGCAACTGCTCGAACGGCTGTGCGGCGGGCAGAAAGGTCGCGAAGTCCGTCCCCAGCAGCTCCGTCAACCGTTGCCGCTGATCGGATAAATCCAACTCGGTGACGGGGGTCTCGGGCAGTCGTTCCAAGTCGACCGTGCGGTAGGGATGAGAATCGTGTTCGTGTACGATCCGGGCGCGAACCACCCCTTGCAGCAGAAAATTATATTTGCCATCCGGCAGTTGCTCGTGATTGAGAATCTCGCCGAGGCAGACGACGTGGTCGATCGCCGGCCTGCCATAATAATTTTTCTCCCAGCCGGGCTTCAGCAGCGCCATCGCCATCGTTCGACGGCCACCCAGCGCATCGGCGGTCATCGTCCTGTACCGCTCTTCGAAGACATGCAACGGCAGCACCGCGCGCGGAAACAGCACGATGTTCGGGAGAGCGAAAAGCGGTACCGCCTTCAAATAGCTCGACGGAAGAGGGCCGGATGACGAGAACAGCGCCATGGCGAAATTGTATCCCCCCCGTTTAGCGCCGTCCCGGAAAATTCAGATGAACCGCGAAGTCGCGAAAACACGAAGGAAAACCAGGAGTTGTGGATCGGTAACCTGCACGACGTGCGTTCTCATTCTCTTCATGGAATGAATCGCATGTCATCGTGCATTCGGGCCTTCTGCGTGTCTTCGGGTTTTCGTGGTGAATCATCCCGAACTAGCCGGCGATCATCTCCGTCAACTGCCGGGTGGCGATGCCGATCGGCCGATCCAGAGGCACCCCGGCGCAGGTCAGCAGCGTGCCCAGCAGATCGCCCTGATTGCCCCTGACCTTCGGCAGATAGCGCCCCGTCTTCAGCGACCCGCCTCCCTTGCCCGCGATGATGAACGGCAGATTCTCGCGGCCGTGCTTGTTGCCATCCTCCAGCCCCGAACCCCACATCATGATGCAGTTGTCCAGCAGCGTCCCCTCCCCTTCGCGCAGGCTGTGCATCTTTTTGACCATGTACGCAAACTGGGCCACGTTGAACGCGTTGATCCCCGCGACCTTGTCCAGCTTGGCGATCTCGTTGTTGTGATGGGTGCAGGAGTGGTGCTGGTCGGGGAAGCCCAGTTCCGGATAGGAGACGCCGTTCGGCGTCGATCCGATATAGGTGCTCACCCGCGTGAGATCGGTCTGGAAGGCCAGCACGTTCAGATCGCACATCACCTGCATGTACTCGCTGCGCTTGTCCCCTTCGGGCATCCTGATCTCAATCGGCGCCGAATCCCCGAACGTCCGGCTGGCCGTCCGCACCCCCGCCGCCGCCTTGGAGGCCTCGATCTGCCGAAGCTGGATCGCCGCAATACGCCGTTCCACCGACCGCACGCTGTCCAGATATTCATCCAGCTTCTTCTGATCCGAAACGCTCAGCGTCCCGCGCAGATCCCGCGCGCCCCCCAGCACCAGATCCAGCATCGACCGATCCAGCGCATCCGGCGCCGTCGACTTCCCATCGGCCCGGCTTTTCTCACGGCACTCGAACAACCGCTTCAACACCGCCCGCGGATTGATCTCCGCCGGCAGCGGCTGGGTCGGTCCCCGGTAACTGCAGTGCGAGTAATACGCCTCGTTCAAACCCTCCTGATTTTCCTTGTGCGTCTGCGGCATGGTCGCCAGTTCCAACGACGGCAGCGGCGTGAAGGCCCCGACCGAATTGGCCGCGATCTGATCGGCGGAGATCGCGATGTTCACCACATCCCGCTTGTCCGAATCCGGCAGCGTCGCCGTCAGCCAGGTCGACAGCTCCAGCGCATGCGGAGCCCCGTTCATCGGATTGATCGGCACCCCGCTGATCCCCTTCATCACCAGGCATTGATCGAGCACTCCCTCCAGCGGTTGGAGAATCTGTGGCGGCGCCGACAGGTAGGTGGAAGGACTGGTCGGCCAGAACCGCTCCATGATCACCCCGTGCGGCATGTACATGAACCCCAGCCGCACCGGCGGCTTATAGGCCGCCCCCGCAGGCTGATCCGCCCACCCCATGGTCTCCATCAAAGGCATCGCGAGCGCAACACCCATTCCGCGCAGGCAGGTCCGACGACTGATCAGCAGTTTGTTTCGCATCTGCATGAGATACTCCGCTGAGAGGACGGTGTTGGCATCGGCAGGCAACATCTCACCACAGCGAAATCATTCCGTCAAAACGACCGCCGACGATTTCTTCCCCCCCCGTCCCCCTCCCCGCGGCGCGGCCCCCGCCTCGTCCGGTAAAAGGGGAGCGCATCGAGTTGCCGCGCCTCACCCCACCGCGACAGGTCCCAATAACCCCCCACGGCGATCATCCAAGCTAGAGCGTGAGCGATCCAAGCGAGGCCGTGAACGACCCAAGCGAGGCCGTGAACCATCCGAGCGAGGCCGTCAACGATTCCAGCTAGACCGCGAACGATCCACGCTCGCCCGGCGAAGAAAATGCGGATGAACCACAGAGAGCACAGAGACGCGCCCGCCATTCTCAAGCGGCTTGGAAGGAAATGCGCGTCTCTGTGCTCTCTTTGGTTCATCTCCGCAGCATTTTCAGCCTTGTAGGGTCCGCAGGGCTACTGCGGATTGCTGGCCTCTCGAAATCAGAAACCAGAAGCCAGAAAAAAGCTCGAAGGAAAAAGACCGAAGCTCCAAAGAAGAGGTCTTTCGAGCTTTCTTTGCCCTTGGAGCTTTTTTCTGATTTCGAGTTTCCGGCTTTCCGTCGATCCGGCGCGTTGTGCCCCTTCGCCGTCGAGCAGGTAGCCCACCGCCTTCCTTTGCGATCCTGCGAAACGGTGGGCTACCTGCTGCCCAACAGGACTACGCCCCCGGCAAGGTCGGTGCGGCGAACCCGCGATGGCTCGCCCGGCCTGCACGGTCAGACCTTTAGCGCCATTCTTCTTCTGCGGAGGGGGAGGGAGGGAAGGAGAATGGGTGGAGGGAGGGTGCGGGAGGGAGGCGGGAAGGAAACCTGGGTCCCTGATGGTGCCTTCCCGCCTCCCTCCTGCATTTGCGGTTTTTGATGGGCGGTGCGAAGGTGGGCGGTCCGCAGGGTACTGCGGACCCTACAAGACTTAGCGTCAATTCCGTGTTCCTTGGCGCGCAATCGTGTGAAGCGGACCCTACGAACTACTTCTCCCACCGTTCAGCCGCAATGGCCTCCTCGACAACGGTAGCCGACTTGGCATTGGGATCGTATTTGTAGAACACGTTAAGGATAGTTTCCTTGTGTGTCCCGAGGGGGGTCGGCGGTCCCTTGATTTGATAAGTGGCGGTGTACTCGTTTGCGATAACATCCTCGCCATGCTTAGTCTCTTTGGCAGGGAACAGGAAGACGTATTCAGCGGCGAATCTCGCTCGAATGGCGTCTTTGCTGTCCTCCGCTGCCTTCTCGACCGCCGATTTGCCGGGTTCCCCGCCGAGACTCCAGTACAGGCACGAACCAACAACCACCAAGAGGATTCCACCGATTACCGCTTGGGCAATCTGCTGGGACAGGGTGAACCGTGGTGTTGCCGGGGATGGGCGTCCCACGGGCGTGTTCGTTTCTTCGGTCATGCAATTTCCTAATCTTGTAGGGTCCGCACCGCGGACCGTTGCATCCATGGGTGAACATCGTCGCCGGATCAGGGAGGTCAATGGTCCGCAGTGCGGACCCTACAATACTGCTACAACTTCTCATACGGCAGATCGAACAGCGCCGCCGCCCCCTTCACATCGCCGGTCGTAAAGCCCTTGTTGAACCAGCCCATCCGCTGCTTGGAGGTGCCGTGCGTGAAGGTGTCGGGGACGACGGTGCCGCGGGCTTTTTGCTGGAGGCGGTCATCGCCGATCTGGTTGGCGGCGTGCAGGGCGGTTTCGACGTCGCCTTTTTCGAGGAAATTGAATTTCTTCTGCGCGTGATAGGCCCAGACCCCCGCGAAGTAGTCGGCCTGCAATTCCAGCCGCACCGACATGTGATGCGCCTCGACCTGATCCGAGGACCGCTTGGCCTGATGCACCTGATCGGAGTAGCCCAGCAGCGATTGCACGTGATGGCCGACCTCGTGCGCGACGACATAGGCGCGGGCGAACTCGCCGGGGGCATCGAGCGACTTCTGCATGTCTTTGTAGAAGGAGAGGTCGATGTAGACGTTCTGATCCCCGCCGCAATAGAACGGGCCGACGGCGGCGTCGGCCTGGCCGCAGGCGGAACCGACCTGATCGTTGAAGAGCACCAGCTTCGGCTTCACATACTGTTTGCCCATGCCCTGAAACAACTCGCCCCAGATGACTTCCGTATCGCCGAAGATGACCTTCGTGAAGTGGGCCAGCTTTTCCTCCTCGGGATCCTTCGACTGATAGGGCCCGGCGGTCTGGCCGTTGGTCTGCGGGGCATTCCCCCCGCCGATGAACTGCGAGATTTTCGCGGGGTCGACTTTGAAGATCAGGGCGAGAATGAGAATGACCACGCCCGCACCACCTCCTATGACGCCGGCCCCGGCGCTGAGGCCGCGGCGATCTTCCACGTTTTCGCTTTCTTCCTGTCCATCGAGTTTCATCGGGAATCTCCGGTAAAGGGTGTTTCAATGACGGTGGCATGGGCGTCTCGCCCGTGCGCTAATTGTGCGGGCGGAGCGCTACTTTACCGTTGCGCCAAACCTGCTGACAAGTGCGGAACGAGTCAATTTTTTAACTGTCGACCGCCCTTTGGTTTAACACGCCGCGATGGGACTCACATTTCCCGCGCGATTCCTCCGCATCCTGTCCATTGTGGCTGCGATGCCGGGGGTGAAGCGGCGGAATCGCCCTCGATCCTACTTATCCTTGTTCTTCTTTTTCCCACCCAGCGCATCGAGCAGCCCGCCCAGGGCGTCGCCATTTTTCTCACCCTTCCCGCCGGTGATGGATTTGAGATTGGCCTGCGTGAATCCGTCGACGAGCTGTTTGGTGATGCCTCCGAGATCGAGTTGAGGCTTGTTCGTCGTGCCCTTCAGCGAAAGCGGGATGCCCGCCGGGAAAATATCGGCAAGGGTTTTGCCGATCCCCTTGTTCCGGATGAACTTCGAAAGCAATTCGGTCGGAAAAGTCACGTTCAGATTCTGCTGTAGATTCGCAAGTCGAATGTCCCCTTTGAAATGCAGCAGCATCGGCGGATTTCCGGCTCCCGCGGGTTGGTCCGCCGCCGGGCCATTCGTCGTCGGGTCGGCCAGTTGAAGGGTGATGTCCTGAGTGGTGACGCCCTGATCCAGCGTGACCGCCGCACCTTCAATCCTGCCCTGAAACGCATCCGACTGCGCCGGGGCGGCACTGCCCGATCCATTCGAATTCAGACCTTTGCCATTCCCCAGCAGGCCCATGAGGTTGGAAGGGATCGCCTTCGTCAGCCCGCCGATCATCTGGCTCCCCAGCGGGTTGGCAATGTCCATGGCTGTAATCGAAAACAGAACCTTTGCTTTTCCGGATTCCGCGCTCTTGGCGGCCTCCCCAAGCGCAACCGCTTCGCAATACGCAAAGGTCACATCGAGCAATCCCGCCGCCCGCTGTGAATTGGCAAACACCGGGTTAATATATTTGCCGAGATTGTCGCCGAGCAGCGGATTGATCGTGGCGTGGGTGATGAGCTTCCAATCTCTCGGCGTGGTTAGCCGCAGCTCTTTACCATTGAGATCCACCACCGCCCCGCCCAGATTGAACTGACCGCCATTCAAGCTGGCCGGCGACGGCATCTGTTGATTTTCAGGGCGGTCCGCAAAGACGAACCGAAGTTTCCCACCGTCGAGCGACAGCGGCAGATCCAGTTTCGCCAGGTCGACACCCATCGCATTAAACCGGCCCACCTCGAACGAACCGTTCAACTTTAGAAACTTCACCGCCTCATTGAACAACTTCCCGGCGGGATAACTGCCGGTCACCGCAAACAACTTTTCAAACTTGCCATTGACCTGGGCATCCTTGAAATCCTTCTGCTGCTGAGGCGTGAGCATCGGATAGACAATCGGCCACACTTTTTCCAGATCGTAACCGAGCGTCACTTTCACCCGATCAAAAATCTGACGTCCGCCAAGATCCTGCACCGAACCGCCGACGGTCAGATGCAGGGCGTCGCTCCCCGACATGTCCAGTTTCAGATGGGAGATATTGAGATTTTTCAGCCGTGTGTCGTAGCCCAGGTGGTTGGCGAAAGCGACCTGCTTTTCGGTGAACACCGGTTGATGGCTGGCCGCATCATTCACCTGGAAATCGGCGATCGCACCGTCGCCGGTGACGGTGATCACATCCCCCTTCGCGGCGACCCGCTCGGCCAGTTTATAGTCGCCCTGATAGGGATATCCCTTCCCGCCCGCCGTGGCCTGGAGCGTTTCCAGAAGGCGGGTGATGTCGGCAATTTTCCCGCTCAACTCAACCGCCCCCCCGGCGTTTACCGCGCCGTCCAGACCGCTCACCACCAGCGGCTCGGGCATTTTAAGCGCTCCGCCGAAAACGTTTCCGCTCAATGTCGAGATCTTCAGGCCGCGCACCTTTTCGGCACCGTCCAATTCCCCGGCGAATTGAATCGCCACGGCATCCTCGGTCGACGTGTATTTTGATTCGCCGCGCTCCAGGGCAAGATGATTCACGGTCATCTGACCGTCGGCGAATTTTGTCTTGCCCACCGTCTGATCCCGCGCGATGGAGACCTTCATGTGCGCCATCGCGCTCGTCACCTGCAACGGGGGAAGCGGTTGCGTCGTCGCCGCCATCTCGCGCCCGCCCATTTTCAGATGGGCAACCGTCGCGTTCACATCCCATTGAATCGCCCCGCCCGTCAGGGTCGGATCACCCGCCGTGCGGATGGCAAAATCGGCGGTTCCGCCCAGATCGACCTTGCCGAAATCCACGATCTGACCGAGCTCCTTCTGCATCTTCGGAAGATCCAGATTGCCCGCGAGATCGAGATTGGCCAGGGTCTTCCCGCCGCCGTGAATCGTCGAAAATCCACTGACCAGCGTGATGGCCAGATCGTGCAGATCGGGCATCGCCGTCCCGCCGGGCAGCAGCGTGACATCCGTCGTCTGATGAATCGGCGACAGCGCGATCGGCTTGCCCTTGTTCGTTCCGGTGATGTCCGAAACATCGGTCTTGCTCTCGACGACCGTCTTTTCGCTTTTAAGCCAGATGTTCGTCTCGTGGAACAGTTGCCCGCTCGCCAACTTCACACCCTCCTGCAGGTGGAGTGTTTTGGGCAACTGATCGGCGATCGGTTTTGCGTTGGGAACGTGGATCGAAAGCGTCAGTTGTCCCTCGCTGCCGGGCGATTTTCCCCGGATCGCATTCTCCAGAGCCGTCGGGGAAAAATCACCGTGCAGCGCGAGGGTCGCCTGATCGGTCTGCACCCCGAGCGACTCGATCTTCAGCCGTGCCGTTTTCGGATCGGTGGAATTACTGCTGATCTTGAGAGGCACGATCAGCTTGGCGGTGGAATAGGTTTCACCCTGGAGCGCCTCTCCGCTTGCCGTGAATTGTTCGGTGGTGATCCGCCCTTCCGTGGAGAAGGGGGTCGCGCCGCCCGCCTTGATCGCGATCGCCCCGTTCGCCACGCCGCCCAGCGTGATTTTCTGACCGGCCATCGCCAGAAACGGATTCGCCGCCGCCAGCGACACGGAGGCCAGCTCGAGTTTCTCATCGATGGTTCCCCGATCGCCGCTCTGCGCAGTGCCGCCGAGTTTGATCGTGCCGGGCAGGCCGTTGTTCCCCACGCGATAGACCAGCACCAGCGCATTTTCGATCGGGTCTTTCAGCGTGTTGATTTTTACGCTCATCGACGATTCCGGCGCGATGATGATCGGCTCCCCCGCGCGTTGATCCCGGATGAATCCCCGCAAACGGTTCACGCTGAAATGCCCCCGCACATCCAACGGCTTCGATCCGTCCGCCTCCCTTTTCACAACCTCCGGTGAACCGTTTGTGACTTCCTTCGACGGCTCGGATTTCCGATCCGCACGCGGCTCCGACGTCACGGCCGGAGGCCGCTTCAAAAGCTTCTGAAAATTATTGGAGCCATCGGGATAGATGATCAGTTGTTCGAGATTCGGCTCGTCGATCACCGTTTCCCCGCAGTGAAATCGTCCCCGCATCGCATCGAGCAGCGAAAGCTCCGTGCGCAGATGAGCCACCGACAGAATCTCGGCTTTGCGGTCGTCGAAAATCTTGATCCCATCCACGCGCAGTCCGCCGGTCCACCCGAGCGACCAGTTCTGAATCTCAATGGAACCGTTGAGCTTTTCGTTGAGCCTGCCGAGAACCGCCCGCCGCACGGGACCGGTGCCGGCGATCGTCGGAGCCAGCAAGATCAGGCCGCCGATCAGGACGAGCATCAAAAGAAACCCCATGGCGATTCTGCGCCCCCACCTCTTCTTCCTCACGGCTTTCGGCGGCGGGACGGGAGCCGGTGATTCCGGTTTTTTCACCGGATCGCCGGGCGCGGGCATCGGCACATCGGACGGGATGTTGGGGTCGCTCATGTCAGTCTCGATTCATTCTCGAACGAAAATCCTCGTCATTCCCCGCTGCTGAAGAATGGCCGTCCCCCGTCCCGAAATCAATTCGACCGGCGGATTGACCGCCCCGAACTCACCTGAAGCCACAGCCGTCGCGGTGAATTGAACCCCACCCGCAAATCCCGTCGCCTGCGGGGAGTTCAACCGGAATTCCTGAATCGACAGCAGCTTTGCATCCTGGGCCCGCGCGCCGAGCGTGACGTATTTTCGATCCGCCGACACCGTCGCCGACAGATCGCTGACGATCCCGGTGTTGACCACGCCAATCTCCGGCGTGTACGAAGTCACCCCCGGCGTGAAAAAAGCCTGCCCGCGCGCCAGCAGCGGACAAACTAATATCAGGAATGTCACGATGAAACAGTGTCTCGCCAACATGATTGTGCTCCGTTAATTCTTTCCAATTCTACGGGTGTTGCTGTGAATACCACAATCGAAATTCGAGAAGAATGAGAGCGATGGGTCCGTGCCACTTACGGCGACGGCATTTTTGCGGCACGGGCACTTCGTCCGGATGATTCACCACGAAAACACGAAGGAACCCTCTGGGCATCAGCAGTCACGGCTGATTCGGGATGCGTGATACGGGCGCAGGTCGCGCGGATCACCCGATGTGGCGCTTGATTTTCTTCGTGTTCTTCGTGCCGCCGGGGCCGGTTTGAATAATTCGGATGAACCCGAGAATTCCCTCAGGGACCCGCTCGCGCGATGGTCGCATATAAGGATTGAATAGCGGCGATCCAATCGGCTCGCCGCCCGTACCAATCAATCGCGCCGGCCTCATCGTCGGCGCGCCGCTTTTTTTCGCGGAAAAACTCACTTAGATTTTGCGTCATCTCACACCTGTTGCGAACCCTCGGATTGGAGAACCTCGTTTCCGGACTGATTGTATCAATCACTCCATGAACGTTCCAACTTTGCCAACCCGCCTCCCATCCGTATGATGGCCCCCGTCGAGGATTTAGCCCATGTTTCAACGCGGAATCATCATCGCCGGCGCGTCTGTCTACCTGCTCATCACCGGGATCGTCCTGACCTCCGGCGGTAAAACGGTGCAGCCCACCCACGCCACCACCACCGGGCCGGGCGGGTTTGAAGGGGCTTCGCTGGAAGGCCTGCCATTCCGCAGCATCGGCATTCAGATTCAGCGGGTGGATTGGATCCCGGAATACAAGAAGGTGATGGATCAGGTCGCGGACACGGGGGCGGACACGGTGCTGCTGGTGATCGACACGCGGCAGGAGAACGGCAAGAGCTCGCGGATCTATCTGGATTATCGCATGACGCCGACGACGGATCAGATCGGCGATCTGATCGACTACGCGAAGAAAAAAGAGCTGCGGGTGATCCTCATGCCGATCGTGCTGCTCGACAATCCGATCGGCGGCGAGTGGCGCGGGACGATCCATCCGGAGAGCTGGGATGAATGGTGGGACAGCTACCGCGACATCATGCAGGTTTTTTCAAGCGTGGCCGAGGTGCATCATGCGGACATGCTGGTGGTGGGGTCTGAACTGGTCAGCACCGAGCACATGATCGAGCAGTGGACGAAAACCATTCAACTGGTCCGGTCCAATTTCAAGGGCAAGCTGACCTATTCGTCCAACTGGGATCACTATGAGGTGGTGTCGTTCTGGAGCCAGTTGGACATGGTCGGCATGAACAGCTACTGGGCGATGAGCAAGAAGGATGGCTCGGATAAAATCAGCGTGGATGAAATCGTCGGGCGATGGAAAGAGATTCAGGGCGATCTGCTGCCGTTCCTGAAGAAGGTGCATAAGCCGCTGATGTTTTTGGAGATCGGCTGGTTCAGCCAGGCCAACACCGCCCGCGAGCCGTGGGACTATACGAAAGCGAGCGAACCGCTCGATCTGGAACTGCAAAAAAAGCTGTACGAAGCCTTCTTCCAAAGCTGGCACGGCAATCCGCTGCTGGGCGGTTTCTCGATCTGGGAATGGCCCCCCCACTCCGGCGGGCCGGAAGACAAGGGATACACGCCGGAGGGAAAGCCGGCGTTGGATGTACTGAAAGAGTGGCTTAAAAAGGGAAGATGGGAAGTGAAATAGTGAGGAAGTGAAAGAAGTGGTTAGTGAGGAAGTTGCAGGCGAAGGCGAAACGCCATATCTTTCCGAACCGCTTAGTCACTAACAACTTCGAGGTAGTGAGGCAATTGGCAGTGAATGCGAAAAGCAATATCTTTCCGAACCGCTTCCTCACCAACCACTTCCTCACTAACAACTTCCCCACTAACCACTTCCCCACTAACAACTTCCCCACTAACAACTTCCTCACTAACAACTAACCCCGGCAACTTCCTATGCACAACCGCTACCGTACCCACACCTGTGGCCAACTCCGCACCTCTGACATTGGCCGGGAGGTCAAGCTCGCCGGATGGGTTCACTATTATCGCGATTTCGGCAACCTGGTGTTCATCGACCTGCGCGATCGGGAGGGATTGACGCAGTTGGTGTTCGACATCGATCTGTGCGGGGCGGTGGCGCATGAGGAGGCGCGGAAGATGCGGAGCGAATGGGTGGTGAACATCACCGGGGTGGTCACGCCGCGCGATGCGAACAAGGTGAACCCGAAGCTGGGGACGGGCGAGATCGAAGTGCGGGTGAAGTCGGTCGAGGTGTTGAGCATTTCGCCCACGCCCCCGTTCACGCCGGCCGAGCACGAGACGATCAATGAGGAAAAACGGCTGCAATACCGGTTCCTCGACCTGCGCCGCCATGAGATGCAGGAGACGCTGCGCACCCGATACCGCGTGACGAAGCTGATGCGGGATTATCTGGGCGACCGGGGCTTCTGGGAGATCGAGACGCCGTTTTTGACCAAGAGCACTCCCGAGGGCGCGCGCGATTTCCTGGTTCCCTCGCGCCTGGTGCCGGGCAGTTTTTATGCCCTTCCCCAATCGCCGCAACTGTTCAAGCAACTGCTCATGGTGGGCGGGTGCGACAAGTACATGCAGATCGTCCGGTGTTTCCGCGATGAGGACCCCCGCGCCGATCGGCAGGCGGAGTTCACTCAGTTGGACGTCGAGATGTCCTTCATCGACGTGGCCGACATCATCCGGATCATGGAGGGGCTGCTGCGGACGATCTGGAAGGACGTGCTGAATCTGGAAGTGCCGGACCCCATTCGGCAGATGGATTACGACGAGGCGATGACCCGCTACGGGTCCGACCGCCCCGACCTGCGCTACGGCATGGAACTGCACGATATCGGCGACCTCGGCCGGCAGACCGATTTCGCCGTGTTCAAAAATGCGCCGATGGTCAAAGCCCTCTGCGTCCCCGGCGGCGCGAAGATGACCCGCAAGGAGACCGATGCGCTGGCCGAATGGTCGAAGGGTTTTGGGGCCAAGGGTCTTGCGGTGACCAAAGTGACGGCCACCGGTCTGGACACCGGCGTCGCGAAGTTCCTCGCCCCCATCGCCGAAAAACTGATCGAACGGCTCGGGGCGAAGGAAGGCGATCTGCTCTGCTTCGCCGCCGACAAACCGAAGATCGTCCACAAAGTGCTGGGTGAATTGCGATTGAAACTGGCGAAGGATCTGCAGCTCGCCGCGTCCACGCAGTTCGCCTGGGTGTGGGTCATCAACTTCCCGCTGTTTGAATACGATGAAACTGAAAAACGATTCAGCAGCACGCACCATCCCTTCACCGCCCCGCTCGATGCCGATCTGCCGAAGCTGGACAGCCGTGAGCGCGAGGTGGTGGAGTCGATCAAGAGCAAAGCCTACGACATCGTCTGCAACGGCAGCGAAGTGGGCGGCGGGTCGATCCGAATCCACCGCATGGAAATCCAGCAAAAGCTCTTCTCGCTGCTGGGGATCGATGATGCCTCGCAAAAGTCGAAGTTCGGCTTCCTGCTCGATGCCCTGCAATTCGGCGCCCCGCCGCACGGTTGCATCGCGCTCGGGCTCGATCGGCTGGTGATGACCCTGCGCGGCATCAGCAACATCCGCGATGTGATCGCTTTCCCCAAAACGCAAAGCGGTTCGGATCTGATGTGCGGTTCGCCGTCGCCTTTGGATGAAAAGCAGCTGCGCGAGGCGAACATCCGGGTTTTGCTGCCGCCCGCCAAAGTCGTTTAGAGCCTCATCCGGATAAGTGCCTTTGTACGTTCCGCCCAAGCCCGATAGATTCCAGCGGAGGGTGCTCCGAATGGCTGGCGGAAGCTTTGGATCGGGTTTGGTCGGACAGGCTTTTGGCGGCCAGTCATATCTGCATGGAAAATGTCAGCCACAGATGATCGCAGACGGAAATTAAATCTCTGACTTAGGTTCAT
>JANXVV010000095.1 GCA_025351525.1 Humisphaera sp.
ATGCATGGGCGAGACGCCCATGCCACCTTATTCAAAGCAGCCATTCCGGGTGGGCTGTACTACGTTAAGAATAGCTCGTTTAAAAAATAAATTTAAATTGCCGGAAAACGATTGACATCACAATGATAGCTGATATCCTTCATAACGTCCCAAATTGCCT
This sequence comes from Humisphaera sp., assembly GCA_025351525.1. Taxonomy (GTDB): domain Bacteria; phylum Planctomycetota; class Phycisphaerae; order Tepidisphaerales; family Tepidisphaeraceae; genus JANXVV01. The sequence continues at coordinate 161 of JANXVV010000095.1, forward strand.
GATCTGATTCGAGGGCACCGATGAATTCGATTGACAGATCGCGTTCGAATGCTTTAGGTTTTATGGGATTTGCAGTGCTTACCTACTGGTTCAATCGTTTGCTATGATTGTTTAAGCTGGATGTCGCGTCTGAATCGCAATCGCCGGCCACTGGCCTGCTGTCTTGAACCTTTTCCCACATAGATATTGCGTTCGTTCATTTAATTCTGCCGCTTTGAGACCGCAGATTGACTGTGCGAATGTTGTCCGATCAGGGATGCTTACACACGGAGGACCGTTATGAGTCGCCGCTCTTTCAGTAAGACTTTTGCACTGTTGTTATTCGGAGGATGCGTTGCCTACGGCATTGCCGCGGAAGCTGCCGCTCCCGTGTTGCAATCTGCCGCTTCGCGCAAAATTCACCCTCTGTTTGGAGGAACGCCCACTCCTTTCGACACGGCGCTTACCGCTGCGGTTCTGCCCTACACGCTTCCCAGCAATATGCCTGCCGTCGAATGCCGTGTCGTCACAGGGGCAGGTGGTTTGACCATCGTGATGACTTTTGACCAGGCCGTGGTCGCGGGAGCTCCCGCGCCGGTCGCCGCCATCACCACCTCGACGGGTGCGACGGGCATGAGCGTCGCCGCTCCTGTCTTCGGCGTCAATACGGTGTCGATGACATTGAGCGGACTGTTGGATCAACACGCTTACAGAGTCTCATTGACTAACATTGCCGCTTCAGATGGCAGCGGCACTCTGGCCTTTGCAGACATCCCGTTTCGCACCCTGAAAGGGGATGTGAATGCAAGTGGCCAAGTGACTAATACCGACCAAATCGCCATCAAGCTGCAGAATTTGAAAGACATCAATCAAGGCAACTTTCGTTGCGATATCGATGCCAGTGGTCGAATCACCAATTCGGACATCGTGACGGCGAAGTTGCAGAATTTGAAGTCGGCGAATCCCGCCGGTGCCTGGCCCAACACGCCGCCTACGATTACCGCCATTGCCGATCAAGCCGCCACCAGCGGCGTGACAACGTCGCCAATTGGGTTCACGGTCGGTGACGCCGAATCCGCCGCAAATCTGTTGGGTGTGTACGCACTTTCCAGCGACCAAACCCTCTTGCCGAACGCAAATATCTCCATCGGTGGCACAGGCGCTTCGCGAAGCATTACGGTGACGCCTGCGGGCGGTCAAACCGGCACGTGCCAGGTCAATCTGGTGGTCACCGACGGAATCCTTGCCACGGCAACGATTTTTAACGTCAATGTCACCGCCGCCTCCACTCTATATATTGCCACGTTGACGCCTGAAGGCGGCCATCCTTCGACCGGCACCGGCACCGCCAGCCTGCAAGTGTCGGCCGACGGTACACAGGCCGTTCTGCGGTTTCAATACTCCAACCTGACCAGCCCGAAGGTGTCCGAGCATGTTCACCATGGGGCGAACAATGTGAATGGGAATATTGTCTATGACATCGATACCCCATCACTCCCCAGCCCGCCCGCTCAACAGGCGGATGGTTCGTACCTGTGGATTTTCGATCAGACTCAACCCCCGGCTTCCGAGACCTACCCGCCGTTCATCGTTTCCGAAATCGCCGCCGGTAATTACTATTTGAACATCCACTCCGCCAACTTCCCGACAGGCGAGATTCGCGGGCAGTTCAATGCCGCCAGCGGGTCGCAGCTTTTCACCGCGCCCGCCGCGGCACCCACGCAGCCCGCCGCCGTGCCGACCACGAATGACATCGCCCGATTCCTGGCCCAGGCCACCTTCGGGGCTAAACTCACTGACATTGATGCAGCCAGCGCGGTGGTCACTTCAAATACCCTCAGTGACGGCACCACCAATTCGTACGATGCCTGGTTGAACGCTCAGTTTGCCGCTCCGATCACGTCAATCTATGGAGACGTCACCACCGGTGCCGCCAATCCTCCCTGGACATTCTCAGCCCGCATCAATGCCGAATTGAACGGCATCTCGCCGGATCGGGTCGTTGACGCATGGTGGCATAACGCGTTGACCGCGCCGGACCAGCTGGCCCAGCGCGTGGCGTTTGCGTACAGCGAAATCTTCGTGATCTCTTCCGTCGACGGCAGCACCAACTTTAATTCTCCGGGCATGGCGAGCTACCACGATTTGCTCGCCGCAGATGCGTTTTTGAACTTCCGCCAGATTCTGGGCGATGTCACCTTGAATCCGATGATGGGCCAGTACCTCAACATGAGGGGCAACACCACGCAGGTGCTTCCGGCCAAGCCCAATGAAAACTATGCCCGCGAAATCATGCAGTTGTTTAGCATTGGTCTTAATCTTCTGCAGCCCGATGGCACTTTAAAGCTTGACGCCACCGGACTTCCGATTCCTTCGTATAACCAGACCGTGATCGAAGGGTTTGCCCAACTCTTCACAGGCTATGATCTCAACGGAACCGTTGCCAACATCGATAAACTCCCCTACCTGACGACGCCGAGCACGACCAACTCTCTCCAGATTTGGAACAACACGTATCACAGCCCGATGACTCCATCGAATTCCGGCATCTATCACTCGTCCTACGAGAAAGATTTGCTCTCCTATACGGGCGATTATGTCCACGCGCCCGGATCGGGTGACCGGTACTACATCCCGGCCGTCGGCGGTACGCAGGATACTACTACGACCAACCTTGAACTGAACCAGGGGCTGGATAATGTCTTCAATCACCCCAATGTCGGACCGTTTATTTGCCGGGAACTGATTCAAAGGCTGGTGGGAAGCACGCCGAGCCCCGCCTATATCTATCGGGTTGCCCAAATTTTCGCAGACGATGGCACCGCCGGGCATATTCGCGGTAATATGAAGGCTGTCATTCGGGCCATCCTAGTTGACCGCGAAGCCCGGGCACCCCAATCGGATGCGTTTCCCATCACCAAGAATTCCGGGTACGGTCATGCCCGCGAACCCGTGCTTTGCCTGAGCGCCGGAATGCGTGGGTTCCATCCGAATTCCAGCTCGGGTTACTTTAAAGTTTCCCCGACCGATCAATCCCTGGCTCAAGCACCCTATCGGTCTCCCACCGTGTTCAACTTTTTCTCACCGGACTATTCCCTGCCGGGTCCGATCGCCGTGGCTCACCTGGCTTCCCCGGAGCTGGATCTCACCACGGAAAACACGTCCATCAATTTTATCAACTTGATCTATAACGGCGTCTATAACAACGGCAACTGGCCGGGTGGTGACGTGAGCACCCGTTTGGACACCCTGGATGGCTTTAACGTCGTCGGTGTGACCACCACCTCCGGCAGCACCTCGGCGACCATCGCCAACCCTACGGGTCTGGCAGTGGGTCAAACCGTTATCGGCAACGGCATCCCAGCGGGAACGACGATCACCAGTATCGTTCCAAATATTCTGGTGACAATGTCCTTGAATGCCGGAGGATCGGTCACGGCTGACTCGGTGACGATCGGTACACAGACCTTCACCACCAATATCAGCAACTCGAACTCCACATTCCTCCTTCCGGGTACCGTCACTGGGTTGGCAATCAATCAGGCTATCAGTGATACCGGTGGAGTGGCAGCGGTTCCCAAGATTGCCGGCGGGACGGTTCTTGCAAACTTTGCCAACGCCACTTCCGCAGTCATCACCTTGTCCGCTGCGGCAACCGCCAACAACTCCAACTCGAGCATGACGTTTGGCACTCAGGTGGTCAGTGGCAACACCACGAATGGTTCCGCAATTGTAAACATCGCCAATACATCCGGCCTTGTGGTCGGTCAGGCGGTAGCGGGCACTGGAATTCCGGTGCTGGATTACATCACTGTGATCAACCCGAATGTCTCCATCACGCTTTCCAGCGCACCGACCGCGACCAATACCGGCATTAACTTGCAGTACAGCAAGTATGCCAGCGAGTATCAGTTGGCCGATGCAAATGTCGCAACCTCGCCCCCACCGGGTGTGCCGGCTGCGGCGGGAACACTTGCCCAACTCGGGCTGCTCGACCGATTGAATCTTCAGTTAATGGGCGGACAGATGTCGGCTGCGACGAAAACCCGCATCGCGACCTATGTCAATTCACTTCCCACCGGTTCGGGTGGAAATGATCTGGCCCGTGCCCGTGCCGCAGTGAATCTCGTTTTGGCCTCTCCCCAGTTTGGAACGGAAAAGTAAATATCGTTCTCTGTGATGAGGTTGCAACGAGCGTGAGGATCGGTTCCGACGCTGAGAAAAACGAATCATTTATTCAGGTGAAACCTATGCGACGTAAAACACAAATCGATGACATGAACCGCCGTGACTTCATGTGGAAGACCGGCTGTGCAAGCCTGGGAGTCGCCAGCATGGCCTCGACCATCTGGGATCTTCGCTTCATGAACGCAGCCCTGGCCCAGACCTCCGGACCCATCACGGACTACAAGGCATTGGTCTGCGTCTTCCTCTTCGGAGGCAATGACGCCAACAACATGATCATCCCCACGGATACCACCACCTACAACACCTATGTCAGCAAGCGGGGCGGGACGTATTCCGCCACCAATCTGGCGACACTGGCAATTCCGGTGGCCGGCACCACGGGATTGGTGTCGACCTCCTATAGCAATGGAGTCAACTCCACGAGTACCGCCAACATCGGTGTGCTGCCGATCAATCCCCTGATCAGCGATGGTCACAGCTACGGACTCCACCCGTCCATGCCGGAACTCCAGGATCTCTACAACACCGGGCATATGGCCATCCTGTTAAATGTCGGCACGATGGTCTATCCGTTCCAGTACGGTGCGGATTCCTACTTTGGGCGCAACGGTCGTGCAAAGGTCCCCCAGCCCTATCAGTTGTTCAGCCATAACGATCAGCAGGTACAATGGCAAACCAGCGTCTCGGATACCCCCACCGCCACCGGTTGGGGTGGTCGCTCTGCCGACATGATCAATGCGGCGGCGAACGGAACCGCCACCGTGTCCATGTCGGTCTCTCTGGGTGGACAAAACACGTTTGAAGTGGGCAGCACCGTCAACGAATACAGCATCAGCACCAGTGGCGCTCCGGCACCCACCGGCAGTCTCGGATCCGTCGGTGCCGTCGGCACGCAGCTTGAGGCCCTAAACGATTTGATCGGCTACCGCGGTTCCAATGGGACGGCAGCGGCCGATCAGGGCTGGACGGCGGCTCTGGATATAAAAGCCATTCATCCTAACCTTTACGAACAGTCTTATGCTTCGATCGTGCGCAACGGGATTAACAGTGCTACCCTCGTGAATGCGGTGAATGGCGCCCTTTCCAACACCAGTCCTGTGTTCAACAACATGAACACCTATTACACCGGAAGTGCAAGCAACAGCAATATCTCCGGCTTCGCCCAGCAGCTTCGTTCCGTTGCAAAAATGATCAGCGGACGTGCCTCTTTCGGTCACATGCGCCAAATCTTTTTCGTTCAGATGGGCGGCTTTGATCTGCACACCAATCAGGGTGGTTATGTCAATTCCGCCGGCGGTTTGCTTTCCCATGCAGGACTGTTCCGAGACCTAAGCCGTGGGCTGCGGGGCTTCTACGATGCCACCGTCGCAATGGGGGTCGCCACCAACGTGACGGCGTTTACCGTTTCAGACTTCAGCCGTACCTTCCCCCAAAACGGTGGCCTCGGTTCCGACCATGGCTGGGGCAATCACCAATTGATCGTCGGCGGGGCCGTCAACGGTCAGCGAATGTACGGCCAGTTCACCGATCTGGCGATCAACGGCCAGTTCGATACCGGAACAGGCCGTTGGGTTCCCGGCACCTCCTGCGATGAATATTTTGCCTGCATGGCCCGCTGGTACGGTGTCAGCACCTCTGACATCGCCGCCACCGTGCTCCCGAATATCGGGCACTTTTCCAATAACCTCACGTTCCTGTAACGGGTACGGACCGGTTTAGGACTTTTGCAATCGGGTAGGAGGGGGCCTTGCGGCCCCCGTCCTCCCACACCACCGGACGTACTCATCGTATCCGGCGGTTTCTTCTAACGGTTTAACAGAATATATCTCTCGGTCAGGCTCGCCAGGCTTAGAGATTTAAACCACGCCGCACTCATCCCTTCATGTACAGGAGGAGTGTCAGCGCAGCGCCACCAGCC
>JANXVV010000336.1 GCA_025351525.1 Humisphaera sp.
AAGTCATGGCCGGACACAGTCACTGGAAAACCATCAAGCGGGCCAAGGGTGCGACGGATGCCAAACGCGGCAAGGTGTGGAGCAAAATCGCCCGCAAGATCATCATTGCCGCCAAAGCCGGCGGGGGGAATCCAGCGGAGAATCTGTCGCTGCGGTACGTGATCGATGAAGCCCGCGCCGCCAACATGCCGAAGGACACGATCGAAAAAGCGATCATGAAAGGCACCGGTGAACTGGGCGGTGAGAATTTCGAGTCGATGCTTTACGAAGGGTATGGCCCCGGCGGTGTGGCGATCATCATCGACGGCTTGACCAACAACCGCTCGCGAACCGCCCCTGAACTACGGAAAATTTTTGAGTTCAACGGCGGCAATCTCGCCACCACCGGTTCGGTTGCGTTTCAGTTCACCAAGCTGGGCGTGATCGCGATCAAGCTCGACGCCGTCGCAGAAGATCGGTTGATGGAAGTGGCGTTGGATGCCGGCGCGGATGATGTGAAGAATGAAGGTGAAGTGTATGAAGTGCTGACGTCTCCAGTGGCGTTTCACAAGGTGAGGGAAGCGCTGTTGGCCGCGAAAATTCCGGTGGAGGCGGGGGCGGTCACGTTTCTGCCCAACGCGATGATTGCGGTGGAAGGGGAGCAGGCGAAGAAGATTCTAAAACTGCTCGATGAGTTGGAAGACAACGACGACGTGCAGAGCGTTTCGCACAATGCGGAGATCGCGGAATCGGTGGTTGCTTAGAAAAGGGTTGGCTGGTTTTTCAAAATGCCCATGCTACGTTCATGCCGCCGAAATTATCAGGCATGTTGTGACGCTCCCGGGTCTGAAAGTCGTGTGGACGCGGTTCGGTTTGGTGGTATAGTCAATGCATCATGAACTGGAAACAAACGCTGGCAACCGCCCTGGTTCGCCACGAATGGCTCGGGCGTCCGATTAAAGGGGCGTTGCGTTCCCGGGCGGTCACGCAGTTGCCGATCTATCAAAAGTGGGTGATGAACGCGGCTGCCAAGCGTACCGCCGCACTGCCGTCGACCAAGCCGTGGGTGCTGATTGAAACGATGCTGACCTGCAACGCGCGCTGCAAGATGTGCCTGCACAGCGAGCGCGACATGCGGGGTGAAATGAGCATGGAGCTCTACGAGAAAATCATTCGCGAGGTCGCCGAGTGGGGGATCGATACGGTGTCGCTGTCCGTCTACGGGGAACCTTTCGCCGACAAGCATTGGTTGCGGAGGGTGGAGATCGCCCGGCAATACGGGCTCAATTACGAAGTCGTCACCAACGGCAGCCTTCTTCGACCGGAAGTGCTTGAGCGGATGTTCGAACTGGGTGGGTGGAAAAAAGTCATCTTCAGCGTCAATGGTTTTTCCACAGAGGCATATGAGGAGATGATGCCGCCGCTCAAGCGGGACAAAGTGTATGCGAATGTCGATATGTTTTTGGAGATGAAGCGCGCGAGCGGCGCGGAACTTCCGGAAGCGCAAATTTCCTGCGTGATCACGAACATCAATGCGCATGAACGCCATGATTTCGAGAAGTACTGGAATGCGAAGCCGGGTGTTTCCAAAGTATTGATCGCCGACTGCGGCGATTGGCTCGGTGAACTCCCGACGGCTGAATTGACGGTGAAAGGCTCCTCGCCCAAGCATGTGGCCGATGGGGGTTGGCTGGCACCGTGCCCATCGCCCTGGGAGCAGTTGACGATTCTATACGATGGCCGGGTGCTGCCGTGCTGTGAAGATGAGGCGGCCCGCAGCCTGGTCATCGGCGACACCAATTTCAGCACGGTTCAGGAAATTTTTTACGGTGAACCGATGAACCGCCTTCGCGAAGCACATCTGCAAAATCAGCGGTGTTCGCATGAAGTGTGCGGCAAGTGCAAGGTCAATCCGCCATGGCTGAAGTAAATCGCTTCTGGCGGCAACTCGGCATTGCAACCAACTGGCCGATCCTGGTGGCGGTGGCGGTTCTGACGGCGGTGGGGTGTGGCAGCATCGCCGCCGACGCAACCGCCAATGTGCGGATGCAACTCATTTTCATCGCCATCGGGGCCGTGGGGATGTTTTTATTTCAAGTCGTCAACTATCAGGAAATTGGTCGCTACGCCTGGCTTTTTTACATCGTCAGCCTGCTGCTGGTGATTTACACCGTCATGCCCGGCGTTCGACGGAGCGGATTCGGGAGCGTGCCGAATATCAAAGGGGCGCAGGCCTGGATCGATTTCGGGCCATTGCATCTGGAACCCGCCGAATTGATGAAGCTGGCGTTTTGCATGGTGCTGGCCCGCTACCTGCGGTTTCGCTCCAACTATCGATCGCTCGGCGGGTTGCTGCCGCCGTTTGCGCTGGCGCTGGTTCCGCTGGTGTTGATTCTCAAACAACCGGCGCTGGGGATGGCCCTGCTGTTTATCCCCGCGTTATTTTCGATGCTCTTTGTCGCGGGGGCAAAGATCAAGCATCTCAGCGGGATCGTGGTGCTGGGGCTGATGTTTGTGCCGGTGGTATGGTTCGCCGGGACCGGCGCGCCGGTGTTACGGCATCTGCCTCCCCTGCTGAAAGAGTATCAACGGGCTCGCGTGAAAGCGCTGCTGAGCCACGATTCGAATCAGGCGCAGAGTCTTGATTTCCAGCAGGAGCAGGCGTTGACCGCCATCGGTTCGGGCGGTGTCACCGGCAAGGGATTCGGGCACATCCCGGTCGGCTCGCGCGTTCCCGAGGCGCACAATGACATGATCTTTGCCTTGATTGCCGAGCAGTTTGGGTTGGTGGGCTCGCTGATTTTGCTGGGGGCGTATGTGGTGCTGTTTGCGGCCGGGGTTGAGATTTCCGCCGCCACGCGTGAACCGTTTGGTCGATTGCTGGCGGTGGGAATTGTGGCGATGCTGACCAGTCAGGCGTTTCTCAACTTGGCCGTTTGCTTGCGACTGGCACCGGTCACCGGAATCACGCTGCCCTTCGTCAGTTACGGGGGCAGCAGCATGTTGTCGAGTTTTCTCGCCGCCGGGCTGCTTTTAAATATCGGGCAGAACCGACCGTTGGTGCTGGCGCGAAGTTCGTTTGAGTATGATTGAACCTTCATCGTGGCACGGGCTTCCAGCCCGCGTTTGAGATGTGTCCAGTTAAATACTGTTCTTAAATGCAATCTCTCATTCAGATTGAATTGCTAACACGGGCTGGAAGCCCGTGCCACGACTGCGCTCAAAAAAAGAATACATCACTTTAAATGTTTTCCCTCAAGGCGGTGTCGGCACCGTTCCCGGCAGCGGCGACCAGGGATCGACCGAATCCTTCGCCTGTTGCGGCGGGACCGTATCCACATGCATATCCAGATAGAGATAGTTCGATCCAAGCTTCACCCCGTGCCGGTATTTTTCGACAATTTCCCGCGGCGGGTCGAAGTCGCCCTGCTCCATATAATAATCCCCGGCTGAGGTTTTTTTCTCGCCCATGACGACGCATTCGGAAGGGGAACGGATGATTAGTTCGCCCGCACTGTAGCCGACGATGCGCCCGCCGTAGCGAATCATGCGGGCGGGAGATTCACCGAGATGATGGTTGAGAATATAGGAGTGTTGCTCGCCGGTCGGGTCGGACAATACCTCGGGATCTTCGGGGCATAGCATCACGCGGGGATTCCAGATCGGTGGATCGAAGACATAGGCTGGCCATCGCCCTTCGCGGGGAATGAGGGTGCCGTCGGCGTAATGCGACATGTTTCCGAGGCTGCGATATTTTCCGACTTCCGCCCCCGATCCGAACCAAGGCTCGCCTCTTTTGACGACGCTGCCGATCGGGTAGAGCACGCCATTGTTGTTGTTGGCATAGATGATGAGAAGTTGACCGATGCTGCGGAGGTTCGCCTTGCACGCCACGCTGTTGGCCTGCACGCGCGCGCCTTTTAACGCCGGCAGCAACATGCCCATCAAGAGGGCGATGATTCCGATCACCACCAGCAATTCCACCAGTGAGAATCCCGGTCGCGGTGGGGTGGGGTATTTTGTGAGTTTCATGGTTTTACTCCTTGGACTCCAGCAAGCTTATCGATGGACCTAAAAAATGAAATCGCGTTGTCATTCAGAGGTACTCCGAGTAGTCATGCGACTTCGCCGCACACGCAACGAATCAAAATAGGCGGTTGGAAGGCGGCAGTCTCCTGCCGCCGCTGCGGCGGTCGAGGACGACCGCCCTCCAATACCCATTTTCGAAGCAGTACCTCAGAATGACAGCGTCGTCTATCCCACAATGAAATCCTCGGTCGCCGGCATATACCGATATCCTGTAAGTGCTGAAAAAAGAAAACCCGTTTATTCCGCAGATCGAAATCATTTGGTCTTGTCGCCTTCCACCCCTTCCCTTAAATTTTCGTTTTTCCAGGAGCGATTATGGCCAGGCAGTGGCGATGTGCGGTGGTTGGAACCGGTGTGGTGGGGGAGTGGCATGTGAAGACCATCCCCGTGGTGCCGGATGCACAGTTGGTGGCGGTCTGCGATGCCGACCCGGCCAAAACCGCCGCCGCGTTGGATAAGAACAAGCTGAGCGGCATCCCGCAATACACCGATCTTCATGAAATGCTCCGCAAGGAGCAGATCGACATCGTCCACGTCTGCACTCCCAGCGGCCTGCATTTCGATCCGTGCGTCATCGCCATGGAGGCGGGCAAAAGCGTCATCTGCGAAAAGCCGCTCGAAATCCAACTGGATCGCATCGATCAAATGGTCGAGATCGCCCAAAAGCACGGCGTGCGCATCGCGGGCATATTTCAGAATCGATGGAACGAGGCGAACCGTGCGTTAAAAGCGGCGGCGGATGAGGGGCGATTTGGCCGCATCGCCTGGGCGGGATCGTTCACGCCGTGGTATCGCCCGGACAAATATTATGACGAGGGCGGTTGGCGCGGCACCTGGAAGCTCGATGGCGGCGGGGCGATCATGAACCAATCCGTCCACTCCATCGATCTTCTCCAGTGGATTGTTGGGCCGGTGAAAAGTGTCAGCGCCTATGGCGCCAGTCGAATCCATGCGAAAATCGAAGTGGAAGACACGATGACCTGCTCGCTGCAATTTGAAAGCGGCGCGTTCGGCACCATCGTCGGCACCACCGCGATGTTCCCCGGCCAGCCGGCGCGAATTGAAGTCGGCGGCGAAAATGGGACGGGCGTTTCTGAAAACGGTTTGAAAATCTTCAAATTCCGCGACGAGCGTGAAGGCGATGCGGAACTGCGAACCCGCCTATCGCCGCCGCCGACGGATGGCGTCGCCTCTAAAATTCGACCGGTCCTGGGTGACGAACAGTACAATCAACTTTTCCCCAAAACCGGCAAAGGCAGCGGCGGGGGGACGAGCAACACGGATGTCGCCCTGGATCTGCATGGCCGCAATATGCAGGCGATTCTGACGGCGTGGGATGCAGGCCGTGAGGCTGAAACCTCCGGGTCTGAAGCCCGCAAGGCGGTGGCGATCATTCTGGCGATGTATGAGTCGGCCAGGAAGAATGGGGCGGCGGTGGAGGTGGAGTAAATGGGCCAGTGTAAATTTTCCGACAATTTTTCCGATGAATTACGACAGACTTCGTGTAAACTGATTTTGGCGAGTTTGTCCCAATGCCGATTGTCAGACAGTGCGGTTCAATAGGAGAGGTGCTTATGACGATTCAAACATGCGGTCCGATTTGGATTAAACGTGCTCCAAAGCAGGGCCGACGTCTGGTGAGGAAGTCTTCGGCAGGCTTTACGCTTGTTGAGATATTGGTGGTGATTGGGATCATCGCGTTGCTGATTGCCATTCTCCTGCCGGCCATCACCAAAGCGCGCGCCCAGGCGAGTACCGTCAAATGCCTGGCGAATGAAAGAAACTTGATGACGGCCATGCTCGCGTTCGCAGGAGACAATGAAAATCGGCTTCCGTATACCGGTTGGAATTCCGGGGCGAACATTCAGAATTGGCTCTATAATTGTGGGGCATCCGGAAAGCCCAGTCCATTCAAGGAATCGGATGTCGAAACCGGTCAGCTTTGGAAGTACTTGAACAGCCATTCATCGTTTCGTTGTCCCCTCGATACCGGACCTTGGAAACCGAATACTTCCGAGGTCATGAGCAGTTATGTGATGAACGGTGCCGGAAGTTCATTCGGCAATAATGGAAACGTCGGCAACAGCATGCTTCAGTATTCTCCCACGGCCATTCTGTTTTGGGAGACTCCGCTTTCAGTGGGTGTTGGCGGTGGCGGCACTTTCAATGACGGCGTGAACTTTCCATACGAAGGGATCACCGCCCGTCATGCCGAGGGAACGACCGTCGGATTTGTCGACGGGCATGTCGAAATCATGAACGGGCTGATTTTTAACGAATACGTTCAGGCGGGAGTAGGAACCACCACCGGAAAGAATAAGCCGGCGCCGAATGCATTATGGTGTGATCCAAAACAGAAAGACGGTTCGCGCGGTACGAAATCTTTCGTCAATCCGATCATCATTCAAAGATAGAAAAGGCAGGTAGCCGATTGTGCCGGAGGGCGGGAAGATTGATCTTCCCGCCCTCCGGCGTTTTTTAATTCGGCGGACGGTTAGACTCTCCCATAAATGTAATCGCTCAAAAAGTGAATCGTCTGCGCCTGGTTACTGGCGTAGTGTGCATTGACATCCCCGATCGACACGAGGCCTAATAATCCAGCCGCTCCACACACCGGAAGATGCCGGATGCGACGGTTTTTCATGATCGCGCTGACCTCATCCAGATCCGTGTCCGGATCGCAGCAGATCACTTCGCGGGTCATCACTTCACCCACCAGCGTCTCCGCCGGGGAACGTTGCTCGGCGACGATGCGGGCCAGCACATCACGCTCGGTGAAAATACCCGCCACCCGGCCGTCTTCGGTGACCACCACGGCCCCGATCTTATGCTGGTTCATCAACTGCGTGGCGTGCAGGACCGTCAAACTGGATTCGATCGTGTAAAGGGTGGCTCCCTTGGCGGAAAGAACATCATGTACGGTGGCCATGTGAACTCCTCGATTAGGGTCTCGACCGAAGAAAACTTCGGGAGACGGTGTTGAGGGACATCAATGCTCGGCATCGCGGGCGCGAGAGGAATTCAACCGCGATTGAACCGGCGACGGAATTGGCGTTCGTCAATATACACAACCTGTGGGAACGATTGCAACAATGTGAAGTTTTTCCCAATCGTCCAATCGGCGGGTGGACCTGGACGGACCCACCAGGCGCTTGAAATACTCGGAAAGATCAGTGAGAATCCCATCACTGGCTGTGAGCCGCTTGATCGTTCGAAACCCAAGCCACCGATGACGACTAAAACGTGCTGAATTCCTTGTGCTGCATCCGGGTGACCGCCCGGAACGCATGAGGGATAGGCACGTTTGAATGTCAGCGGTGGCTCACTGCATTTATAGTGTCCGGCGTTTTCGCCGTGCCATCTGGAGATGACCATGTCCGCCAATATCGCAATCGTCGGTGCCACAGGGGCCGTGGGCCGGGAATTGCTCATCGTGCTGGCCGAGCGCAAATTCCCCATCAAGAGCCTGAAGCTGTTAGCGAGCGCCAAGAGCGCCGGCAAGACGGTGGAATTCCTCGGCAAAACCCACACGATCGAAGAACTGACGAAGGAAAGTTTCAAAGGCGTCGACATCGCATTCTTCTCGGCGGGCGGTGGCATTAGCAAAGAGTTCGCCCCGGCAGCGGTCGCGGCGGGGGCGGTGGTGGTCGACAACACCAGCTACTTCCGCATGAAGGACGGCATCCCGCTCGTCGTGCCGGAAGTCAACCCGGAGCAAATCCACAGACACAACGGCATCATCGCCAACCCGAACTGCTCGACGATCATCATGAATGTCGCCGTTTGGCCGCTGTATAAGGTGAATCGGGTGAAACGGATCATCGTCAGCACCTATCAGGCCGTCAGCGGGGCGGGGGCGCAGGGGTTGTACGATCTCGAACAGCAGATGAAATCCCACGCCGCCGGCGAACCGATCAGTCGGCATTTGTTCCCGCACCAGATCGTAAACAACCTGTTCAGCCATAACACGAAGATCAATGAGAGCGGCTACAACGAGGAAGAGCTGAAGATGGTCAGCGAGACCCGCAAGATTTTCGGCGACCCGAAGATCATGGTCACCGCCACCTGCATCCGCGTGCCGATTCCGCGCGCTCATTGCGAGTCGATCAACCTGGAATTCGAGCGGCCGATCACACCGGACCAGGTGCGGGAGATTTTATCGAAGGCCCCCGGCGTGAAAATCGTCGACGACCGGGAGAACAACCATTTCCCGATGCCGCTGGAAGCCACCGGGCAGGATGATGTGTTGGTGGGCCGGATTCGGCAGGACATCAGCCGTGAGGATGGGAAGGGGATTGAGATTTTTGTGAGCGGGGATCAGATTCGGAAAGGAGCGGCGACGAACGCGGTGCAGATTGGGGAGAAATTGGTGGGATGAGAGGCATTCACAATCCCTTCAATGTCCACCGTAGATTAGCTTTGCCGTAACCGTTCACGCTATGCTGAAACAGATCGCCGTTGTCCGATAATACGGGAGTGAGTGACCTGACGCCAAATTCGCCTGTGTCCGAGTGTCCGCGATGTGTCCAACTGGCCAGGCTGGTTGCGGAGTTGCAAAGCCAGGCATTGGAATTTCAGGCTGAGGTGAAGCGGCTCCATTCCAGAATTCGCGATTTGGAGGCGAAGCTCAACACGCACTCGGGGAACTCCTCGCTGCCGCCGTCGGCCAATCCGCCGGGGGCGCCGAAGTTTCCGCCCAAGCCGCCGACGGGTCGCAAGCCGGGTGGGCAACCGGGCCACAAGGGTCATTCGCGCGAGCGTCTGCCGGTCGGGCGTGTCGATCAGGTGATTGAATATTTTCCCGACGACTGCGAAAAATGCCACGCGCGTCTATCCCGGGAGCGTGGCGGGAATGACCCGGAGCCGGTCTGGCATCAGGTGGCCGAGTTGCCGCCGGTCGCCGCGATCGTGACCGAGCATCAGGGCCACGGCCGGCGCTGCGCCGATTGCGGTCATGTGACGTTCGGAAGGATTCCCGCCGCGATTCGCGTCCATGCTTTTGGTCCCAGGCTCGCGGCGGCGGTGGTTTTTCTGAGCAGCCGCTGTCACGGCAGCAAGCGGGTCGTGGCGGAAACCGTGCAGACGCTTTTCGGCGTGCCGATCGCGCTGGGCAGCATCAGCAACCTCGAGGCCGAAGCGGCCGCCGCGCTCGCCCCCGCCCACATCGAGGCGGAGAAGGCCGTGCGCGAAGCCCCGGTGAAAAACGCCGACGAAACCGGCTGGAGCGTCGCCGGAAAACTCTGCTGGCTCTGGATGGCCGCGACGAATCTGGTGGCCTGCTTCAAGATCACCGCCGGGCGGGGAAAGGCCGACTTCCTGAAGTTGCTCGGAGAGGATGTCGCGGGGGTCGTCGGCAGCGACCGATGGCATGCGTACAATGATCTGAAACTGCTCAACCGCCAGCTTTGCCGGGCCCATCTCAAACGCGATTTTCAAAAGTGGCTGGATCGCGGTGGCGAAGGGGTTTCGGTCGGGGAGGCCGGACTTGCCGCCGTGAAACGGATCTTCGAATTATGGCGGGATTTTCGCCAGGGCCTCATCGACCGGCCCGCGCTGGTGGCCGCGATGAAACCGGTTCAAGAGGAACTTCGACGAACGCTGGAGGCGCAGCGCCACTGCGCGGACAAGAAGGTCGCCCTGTTCTGTCGAAAGATACTGGCGGTCGATCAGGCGTTGTGGACCTTCACGCGAATCGAGGGCGTGGAGCCGACCAACAACCACGCGGAACGAACGCTGCGCCTGGCCGTGATCTGGCGGAAGATCAGCTTCGGCAGCCACAGCGACGGCGGTTGCCGCTTCGCCGAGCGCATCCTGACGGTCGTGCAAACCCTCCGACTGCAAAAACGCAACGTCATCAATTACCTGGAACAGGCTTTCGAGGCGTCCCGCGACGACCGAACGATCCCAACGCTACTGCCAATCGGGGCGTGAACGGTTACGCTTTGCCAGGGAGAATCCAAATTTCCAGGGAAGACACGCCATGATAAAAGGGAGAAAAAAAGGGGTCACTTCTCATTTTCCTCCTTCGTCTCCGTTTTCCGCGGTCTTCCGCGAGGGCGGAGGGTGTGGTCAAGTCCGAGCGTGGCGGCGGTATGGAGTATCCAATCCGCGTCGCCGTAAGGGCGGCCACGCGCCAGGCGTTCGCGGGCGGCGGCCCGTTGGGCGTCGGGCAACGGCTCGTTTGACAGCGACGCCCAGTCCGGCGGACGCCGCACCGGCCAGGGCGACAGCGCCACCGGAGGCTTTGCCGGCATTCTCGCCGCCAGCGAACCCCAACGCCAGTCTTGGGCGTGGGCGACAAGCCTTGCCCGAAGCGCGTTGGCTTCTACATCACGCAGCACCGTCGGCAGATGCCAGTGGTTCGGCATCAGACAATAGCCAAGCAGCCCGACCGGCGCGTGGTCCATCGCCTCGGCGATGATCCCGACGAACGCGTCGTAGTCGGCCGGCTTGTGAAACAACCGCTGGCGGCCGTTCCCACGGTTCAGGCAGTGGTAAATCATTCCCCCGACAATGCGTCTGCGTTGTCTTGGTATGACCGATAGATATTCGCCCAGAAGGCGAAAGTCAATCAATGAGAAGTGACCCCTTATCCTGTCCCCATTGCGAGTCGATCAACCTGGAATTCGAGCGGCCGATCGCACCGGACCAGGTGCGGGAGATTTTATCGAAGGCCCCCGGCGTGAAAATCGTCGACGACCGGGAGAACAACCATTTCCCGATGCCGCTGGAGGCCACCGGGCAGGATGAGGTGTTGGTGGGTCGGATTCGGCAGGACATCAGCCGTGAGGATGGGAAAGGGATTGAGATTTTTGTGAGCGGGGATCAGATTCGGAAAGGAGCGGCGACGAACGCGGTGCAGATTGGGGAGAAATTGGTGGGATGAGAGACATTCACAATCCTTTCAATGTCCACCGTAGATTAGCTTTGTCAGGGAGAATCCAAATTTCCAGACAAGACACGCCATGATAAAAAGCAAAAAGGTGAGGCCTCTGCCGATGGTGGTGATAGCCCGAATGACTTTAATTTTCCGCTCCCGGCTTGCGATTTTTTTCGCCACGACTGGATTGAAATAGTTCGGCGTGAGCGCGGGAGGCTGGAAAGATCTCGGCTCTTTTTTCATAGGTGCAAAATTCCGCAGTTCCTGCCATGTTTAGGTTGAAGCGGAAGGAAGTGGTTCTAACTCGGCCGCATTTTCAAAATAGCCTCTAACTCCGGGATCGCCGCAAGATCCTTGTTTCTGCCTGCCGCCCGCTTCGCTCGAATCAATGCGTCAAGTTTTAGGATGCGACACGAAAGCCCTTGAAAATCGATCCACTCCGACTCTCGGTCGCAATCAGAAAAATCACCCACCCCGGCTACGTCGCCCGACACATCGAGCATGATTGTGTCTGTGCGCAGAGAGAGGTTTTTCAGTCCGATCAAATTGAGCTTCTCAGGGGTGACCACTGGAAGATCCGGCCGAGTGCGAAACTTTGGATGCAGGTCACTGACCGCGGTCACAATTTTCACACATGTGGCATGATCCATGGGCGCGCAGATGTCTAGATCGTATGTGGCGCGGGGCGAGCCATGCACATTCGCCGCGATGCCGCCGACCACGACAAACTCAATCTGCTGATCCGTCAGTCGCTGCAACAGATTCAGGGTCGATATCATCGTATCCGGCGATGCCATAATGTTTCCTGCCCGCTCGGCGCATCTCCAACGCGGATTTCCTCACCGCGTCGTGGTAATCCAATCGTTCGGCTGGCGTCATCGAAAGCATGTGCCACAGCAGCGTGACATCAACATCGCCATCGTGCGGATCAACGACGGTAGCTCGTTCAGTGATTGTATTATCTACACTTGAGTCCATCACCAATTCCCTTCAGATTCGGATGGCAGTGCCGCGCATCCTTCCCGCAAAAATCCGCGCACGATAGTGTTGCCGCGCCCGCTCTTCGAGGCTGAGGGAAAGTGAATGCTCGATCAACGAAAGATCGACATCGCCACTTTCGTCAGTTGAAGCAATGGATTTCATCAAAGGCAAATAGTCCGAGAGTGGGGATCCCATGGCCAGCAGTATATCAAGGCAACTTCCGTACGGACAACACGCGCACCATGGGTTACAATGAAATACCATGCACCCTGCCATCGCCATCCCCGCTGATCGAATCGCCGACTTTTGTCGGCACTGGAAGCTTACGGAGTTTTCGCTGTTCGGTTCGGTGTTGCGGGACGGGGTGTAACTCTTCTTTGTGGCGTTTTACGCCGCCTGTTTTGAATCCCTGATCTTCCCCACGAAAAACGGGCGCGCCCAGGTCCGGTGTCAGTTCTGTTTTGCCTCGAACGCTTCGGGGCTGACATAGCCGAGTGAGCTGTGCCTTCGTTTCCGATTATACCATACCACGATCCACTCGAAGATCGCATCCATCGCCTCCTGTTTCGTCGCGAAGGTGCGCTGGAACACCAGCTCGTTTTTCAAGCTGGCCCAAAGACTTTCGACCACCGCGTTGTCCCAGCAGTTGCCCACACCGCTCATGCTGCACTCCAGACTGAACTCGATCAGCTTGTCCTGATACTGCTTGCCGGCGTACTGGCAGCCTCGATCGGAATGATGCAGGACCGGATGTTTCGGCCGGCGGTTCACCAGGGCCATCTCCAGCGCTTCGACGCACAGATCGGTGTGGAGGGTGTCCTTCATGCACCAGCCGATGATCCTGCGGCTGAAGAGATCGACGATCCCCGCCAGGTACAAAAAGCCTTCGTGGGTAGGGATGCAGGTAATGTCAGCAGCCCACTTCCGGTCCATGCCCGCGGCGGTGAAGTCGCGGTCGAGGCGGTTTTCAAAGACCGGATGAGGATGATTGGAATCGGTGGTGGTGAATCACCGCGAACCTCCGTTCGGGGGTGTCGCAAAGTAGCCCGCGACTTTTTTTAAAAAGTCGCGCTCGGCGGTGAGCCGGGCGGCGCGTGCCGTCAGCTCG
>JANXVV010000337.1 GCA_025351525.1 Humisphaera sp.
CGCGGCAACAACCCGGCGTGGAGGACAAGGCACGGAAGATGGTGGAGAAGCTTGAACGCCTCGGCTACAAGGTCGAACTGAAGCCGGCCGCGTGAGCCGGCCAACACCTTGTGCCCTTGGACGGCAGGCTGAACCGAGATCCAACGCCGGTACGCGATCCGCGAGGTTCATTTTCGGAGCAGACCTGTGACTATCGGGTGGCCGAAAGCCACAGGTCTCGGAGTACCGCAACCTGTGGCACCCTATCCGGACGCGGAAGTTAACGATAGCCCGTTCTTTAGCCAACCACAACGCAAGGTCTTACCAATAATGCTCGGGGACACCACCGGGCGAATTGGGGCACTTTACCATCGCATCGAAAGGCCGCCAAACCACGTGACCGCCGTGGAAACCAACGTTGCCACCCTGCGGAACGTTTCCATCGACATGACTGGTGGAGGGCCAGAAAATATCCATATTCTGATCGAGACTGGCGGGGCAGTAAAAAATCTTCCGGGTCAAACCGCGCTTCATGAGTTCATCGCGCGCGGCGGTGGGGATATCCCAGTTGTATTGACCCAGAGGACCGGAGGTTGCGAAAGCCGGCAATTTAAAATCGTTCTCGCATAAGAATGCGGTAAGTGCCAAAATAATTTGCCGCACTTGTGCGGCACAAGCCACCCTTCTCGCGGACTCGCGGACCCGCTTCAACGCCGGAAGCAGAAGCGACATCAGAATCGCAATGATTCCGATGACGATCAAAAGCTCGATCAACGTAAAGTCTGGGCGATGGATTCGATGGAGAGACTGTGGACTCATCGCCATTGGACGTGTTTTATTGTTACTTACGATCATGGAGTGCATCCAAAAATAACGTTTTGCAATCCTTGTCTTAACGCCTTCCATCACGATTGCGAGAAAGAAATCTCCTAGTGCAAAAGCCGTGCATATCTGATATTTTCAAGGGCGTTTTTGTGGAATGATAAGGAGGTCCGTGCAATTGTACGCCGCCCGCTTAAGCCCGTTCGGCCCAGCGTAGTTTGGCGGATCGGGCGCGAGGGTTTTGTTGGATTTCTTCCGGAGTGCCGACGAGCGGTTCCGGTGACATCTCGCGATAAATTCCATTGCGCAGACCGTCACGAAAGGCTTGTTTCACACGGCGATCTTCACCGCTGTGGAAACTGATGATGGCGATTCGACCGCCGGGTTTCAGCAGGTCGGGGGCGACGGTGAGCAGTCGTTCGAGGTTTCCGGTTTCACGATTCACCAACATGCGGAAGGCCTGAAAAGCCCGCGCGGCGGGATGCAGCTTTGCGCCGGCGGCACGCAGCAGGGTGAAGTCGCGGGCTTCGCAGATGATTGCGGTCAGGGCCTCAGTGGTCACGATTGGGTTTTTTCGACGTCGTTCGACGATGAGCCTCGCGATGGCGGGGGCGTCGGTTTCATCGCCGAGTTCCAGCATGGATTCGATCAGTTCGCGCTCGGATAAAGTGTTGATGAGGGTGGAGGCGGGTTGGCCGCGCGTGGGGTCCATGCGCATGTCGAGAGGGCCGGGACGCCGATAGGAAAATCCGCGCGTCGGGTCGTCGATCTGCGGGCTGGCGACGCCTAGATCGGCGAGGATGCCATCCACTTTTTCGATGGATAACTCGGTCAGGAGTGTGGGCAGCGCGGCAAAGTTGGAATGGCGGAGGTGGAGGGTGGTGTGGGGTGCTGTGGTTTGAGAGAGTGCGGCGTGGGTGAGTTCGACGTGGCGGGGGTCGAAGTCGCAGCCGATCAGAGTTCCACCGGGGGAAATTTTTTCGAGTAACAGGGAGGCGTGTCCACCTAGGCCCAAGGTGCAGTCTACGAGGATTTGATACGGGGCGGGTCGAAGGGATTCTATGACGTGCCGCGATAGGACGGGAATGTGGTCATAGGATCGGCGCATCGTCGCAAAGGGTAACCTGTGCGGGGCGTGAAATAAAATCGCGGAATCCGGGTCGTCGCTTTCAGCTCCGATCCCGGCGTGAGTATCGCGAGGCGCTGCCTTAGCGACCGCCGTCCTGGGGCAATTTTGACTTGCGCTGATTCTGTTTTTGCTGCTGTTGATTCAGTGCTTTGCGGAGCTGCTGGTGTGAATCGGGCGGGCTGTTCTGGATAAGAGCTTCGATCTTCGATTGCATCCGGGCATAGCGCTGATCGATTTTTTTCAGTTGCTGCTCATTCGCAGGCGTGTTGACGGCGGCCGCCTCGGCGCGATCGAGGTTTTTCCGGATGCCCTGATTGATGACGGATAAATAATTCTGACTGAGATGTTCCAACATTTCAGGCGAATGACTCGCCTCGGTCGTCATCTTGTTGATCATGATATCGGCGACATCGCTGAAGCGGTCGGCCTCGGCCAGCGGGTCGGCGTTGTCGGCCAGGAATGCGCCGTTTTGAATCAGGGCATTGGCTTGTCTGCGGTCGCCGGCATCCAATGGCGCACGGGTGGTGCGCTGTTTGAGGGCTTCGGCACTGGCGGCATAAAACTCATGGCGCTCATCGGACGATTCGCTTTTTGCCAGACGAAGATTCCATTCCACCAGCTTGTCGATCGCCTCTTCGGACTCGGCAACCTGGCGGAGGCGGGCCTGGTAGCTCCAGATGCCGCCACCGATGACGAGCATGAGCAAGGCGGCGGCGGTAAGGCGAGAATCCGCGATGCGCCAAACGAGGCTTGACCGAAGGGGAACCGACCGACGCCGGGCGGTTTGCGGCGGTGGGGCGGCCACGAGAGCCGCCTTCCGATTTTTCACTTGTAATGAGGCTTCAAAGCGATGCCGGGAATCGGTGATGCCTGGCGGCGTGGGAAGACTGCGGACGGCTGTTTCAAGCCGCCGCAGCTTCCGGGCCAGTTGACTGCACGCCACGCATTGGCTCACATGTTCCGCAACATATGGCGCGGCGTCCCCGGTGAAGCGCAAAACGACCCCGTCCGGCGCTTGGTTCAGTTCAGTCTGCAGTAGAAGATTTTGGACTTCCTGGCAGTGCATAAGGCTTCTCAATCCTAATTTTAAGGCGGCATGGGCGTCTTGCCCATGCTTTTTGATTCGAGAAAAAGCACGGGCGTCTCGCCTATGCCACCTCAACCTCTACCTCAACCTCAACCTCTACAAAATCCCGTCGAGTTTAATCAGCAACTGCCTGCGGGCCTGCATCATATGCCATCGGGCGGTCTCTTCAGTCATGCCGATCGACTCACCGATTTCACGAAAGGAGAGTTCTTCCTGTCCGCGAAGCACGAAAATGATGCGCTGCACCTCCGACAGCGAGGCGATCGCGGCCTCAATGGCGACATGCTTTTCAGCATCTTCCAATCCTTGCCCCGGTGGCGGACCGACGAGGGCCACATCCTCGGAAAGCGCGGTGATCTTCATCACTTTCTTTCGTCGCTGGCGATCCAGAAAGGCGTTGGTGGCGATTCGCAGCAGCCACGCCCGCAGGTTGGTGCCAACCTTGAACGATGAACGCCGTTCGATCGCCCGAAGAAAGCATTCCTGCGCCAGATCCTCGGCATCATGCCGATTCACGGTCAGGCGATACAGCAGCTTGTAAACCGCATCCCAGTGAGTTGCCACCCAATCCGCAACGTCCACTTCTGGGCTGCCGGCATCGCTGTCGTCCAAGTTTCGTCCTTGCGATGAGTTCAACGGTGAACCGAAGCTTTCGTTGGTCGGATTTTTTTTAGCGGCTGTGCCGAAGGCACGCGGTTTTGG
>JANXVV010000362.1 GCA_025351525.1 Humisphaera sp.
CGCTCACTCATCGCCGCCGGAATTCCCGTGCCGGGCCGCTGGATGATAAGGTCTTCCTCGCTTAGAAAATCACCGCGTTGTAGATCGCGGCGAAGTACCAAACTCTGGCGACTCACTTGCCGCACATCTTCCTCGATCGCCAGCATGTGCTTGCCCTTTTGGCCGCGTAATTCATCGGCCACCCGGATGCCGCGCACGTATTCCGCGAACTGTTTCGGATCCGCGCTCGCCGCGTGATCGGGACCCACGGCATGGCGGTCATACGTCAAATGTTTTTCGACGATGCACGCCCCATACGCTACGGCCAGCGCACCGCTCATCAGTTCCGTCGTGTGATCCGAATAGCCGATCGGCACTCCACATTTTTCCGCAAGCTCGCGTATCCAGCACAGATTCGCCGCGTGATTCGGCGTGGGATAACTGCTGATGCAATGTAAAAGCGCAAACGGCACTTCCCACTCCCGCAACCAGCCCACCGCCTGTTCCACTTCCGCCACCGTTGCCGCGCCCGTCGACAGCAGCATCGGCTTATTCAACTTTGCCGCTTGGCGAAGCAGGGGTCGATTCACCAGATCGGGCGATGCGATCTTTACCGCCGGCAAATCCATTTCCGCCAGTGTCGCGACATCGGTAAGAGAGAACGGTGTCGCCAACGGCATCATCCCCCGCTCGCGGATCGCCTTTACGACAGTCTTCAAATCATTCGATGGCAATTCATATTTTCGCAACATTTCCGTCGGGTCGGATTCCTGGGATTGGCGCGACTGATAGGCGGCGAATTGGCCGGATCGATGCATCAGACGGTCCGCCCGAAACACCTGCAATTTCACCGCATCCGCCCGGCATTCAGCGGCGACATCGACCAGTTCCAGGGCGCGTGCCAACGACCCATCGTGATTCACCCCGATCTCGGCAATGATGAGCGTCGGCTCGCCGGGGCCAACGGATCTACCGGATATCGTCAATGGTTTTTCGCTCATTTCGTTCCAGCCCTCATCCCGATTTGTAGCATGGGCTACGAAGACATTAAATCCCTCAGCACCGCTTCGGCCCAGTACAAATCGCGCGGATGATCGATCTCGACGGTCTCGCCCATTTCCGTCTGCACCCCGCGCCGATCAACACCGAAGAAGGCGTGCGGATCGGTGGGATTTGCCGGCCCGCGCAGCATGGACGCCCGCGACACCGCCACGACTGCGCCATCGTGCAGAAACAAGGGCGTCAGATCCTGCCGCCGATGAATGCTTCCCGGTTCCAACGCCGTCACGCGATCGCCGTCGAGCTTGGACATCCAGGCGGGATGCCATTTACCAACGGGGCAAAAACTGCGAACCGAATCACAGCCGGTGGACTCGAGTAATTCAATCGCCCGATCGATCACGCCATGCCCACGGACCGGCACGTTGCCATACAGCACGACCAGACCCTCCGCCTGAAAATCGCCGCTCGACTCCACCTCGTGCAGTGCATGAAGCATGACATCCTGCACCGAGGCATCACCGGTTGAAAGCATCGCGGGCCGGTCGATGGTTTGAAACCCGCACGCTCGACCGAGTTGACGAATGACCGGGCAATCGGACGACACGACCACCTTCGTCATTCGCCGGGCGGCCAGCGCATGATCGAAGGTGTACGCGATCACCGGTTTGCCGAGCAGCGTTTTGAGATGCTTGCCCGGCAAACCTTCGCTGCCCGCGCGGGCGAGGATGACGCCAAGGACGTTTTTCATGTCAGGGCCGGTGCCATTCACGGCAGTTGCCGCACAGCGAATGCTTGTCCCACTCACCGCGCCGATGATCGGATCGCAAAGCCGCGAAACGCTGCGCCCACACCTCCGCCACGCGATCGGTCGCCAGATCGCCGAGCGATTGCCGTCCTAAAACATCCTGCTCGCACGACACGATTTTCCCATCGCTCAACACGTGCATGCGCGAAGCCAGTCGTCCGCAGGCGCGCCGTCGCGGGGGCGACATATCCGCGACCGCGCGGTCGGGAATCTGCCCGGCATAGTCGTTCGCGCCGGCGATCACCGCGCTGCCGAGCGCTGCCAGCCATCGGTCGTACCACACTTCCATCTCCGCCAGATTCTCCCGACATTTCGTGAACACCGGCACCAGGATCGGCGTCGCCTGCCCGCGCTTCCAGCGCTGTTCGACGAACGTTTTGACGTTGTCCAACACGCGGGATAATCCATCGACGCCCATGACCGATTGATACGTGACCGCCGTGATCGCCGGGATTTGAATCGACACCACATCCACCGATGTCGCCGCCAACCGCGCGATGAACTCCGGCGTCATTTCGAGAAGATCGGTGCGCGCATGGATCGCCGCGATGCCCGCCTGCCGAGCCGCCTGCACCATCTCGAAAAAGCAGGGTGAGAGCAGCGCGTCGCCCACTCCCCCAAACGTCAGCCGCAGGTCATCCGCCTCGGCCAGTTGGTCGAACAAGTCCTTCGCCATCTCCAGCGACAAATCTTCGCGCCCCATCGCCAACTGCCCCGCCGGCATGAAGACCGGTCGGGTCGCCCGCCGGGTGGTGAGCTCTACAATCACCTCGCGCGGCAGCGAATCGCACGACTCCATCTCGTTCAATGATCGCACCAATTCCTCCGCCCCGGTCTGCATCAATTCGCCGTTGAGATGCAGCGTCGCCCGATCGATCCGCTCCACCTGCCGTTGCGAATCGAGTGTGAAACGATGGGATGTTCGGGCGATCGGCGTCGCCACAGCGGCACACGCTTTTTCCGCAATCGGATCGCGGCACGGCTGCGTGGGTTGATAGTGGATGAACTTTCCCGGATGCGAGTTCACCGACGCCAACTGCTTGAGCAACTCAAACCGAAGCACCACGCCCGACAACCCCGGCGCGGCCTGCGAGAAAACGAGCGGCGCCTCCGGATTTGTTTCCGCATGATGGATCACCGCATCGATTAAAATCGGATCGACCAGCGCGGCGGCGGGATCGATCAGCACCATCGTGTCCGCCGAAAGCTTCACTGCCAGCTCCATCAACCACGGCCCGTGAAACCCGCGATCGAACTCGCAGGTTTGCATCAGCCCGCCGCGCCAACCCTCGGCCCAGCGACGGGCCGCACTGACGCCATCCATCGCCGGCACCACGCATCGCGGACCTTTGGCCAGCACATAGATGTCCTGTTCCTCGGCGATGAATTTCACTCCCGCCAGTTGATCTTCCCAGCAGAGAATCGCGGTGCTGCCGATCGATCTCGCCGCCCGCAATCGCTCCAGGGTCCACCACAAAACCGGGCGGTCGCGAAACAGCCGCCGAGCGCTATTCCGCTCGCCAAAAGGCTCATGCAGCATGGATAGAACTGCAGTGGCGCGCATCATGCGGCCTCCTTTTGAACCGCCGGGTTCGGCACGCCATGCTCCACCGTCAGCCTGTCGATGACCTCCGTCATCAGCGTTTGAAACTCCACCGCCGCCGAACGAACGCTGCGCACGTTGTCGAGATCGCGCTCCACCTGCCGGCGCTGCCGATCCACCCCAGCGATTTTCGAAGCGGCAATCTTCCGGTCCTGCTCGAACCGCTGCAATTCCGTACACTGCGTCAACTGCATGATGAGGTCATAGCAAGACCCAAACTGATCCATTCGGCCTCGCAGCACATCCACCCGCGCGATCGCCTTGTTCACCCGCTTCTGATCCTCCACGTGATCGCGAATGTCCTCCAGGATCGGCAATGTCCTGGCCGCGATCTCCTCGATCTGCGACGCCTCATGCCGACGATTTTTCAAACTCTCCACGCACGCGGCGATCGGCTTCCAGGACAGGCCCGGATGATCTTCCATCACTTCGGCCAGAGGATGCGCGCAGAACTTTTCAATCGCCGCCGCGAGGGTCATGTTCGTCGCCCCGCGCTTCATCGCGCCGCCTTCGGTCGCATCGATGATCCGCGTCTTGGTCCGGCCGAAATCGCGCTCGAATTGTTGCAGGTAGGTGAACAGCCGTTCTTCGGTGTACATCGGACGGCCTTCATGATCCGGAATCTGCCGCAGGATGGGCCGATCGCGCACGATCTGCTCCCACTGCTTCATCTCCATCGTGCAGAATTCCGAAAGCTCCGGCCGCCACACATCCTCGTAGCTCGTCCCCGGCGTGTAACAAAGCCCTTCGCTGAATCCCAGATCCTGCCCCACGAAAATGATCGGGTCGCAACCCAGATGTTCCGCGATGTAGTACGCCAGATGCGCCACCGTCGCCCCGGCGGGCAGCTTCGCCTTGTCGAGGTTCATCTCACGCAGCAGCCCTTCCGCGAAATCATTGCCGAGCAATGTCAGCGGGCCGGGGTTCAACTTGAAGATGCGATCCGTCGCCTTGGGTTCCGCGATCAGTTCCGTGCGGATGGACGGTGGCAGTGTTTCAAAAAAACGCGCGCAGATTTCATGGTAATCCAACGATGTGACGAACTGCGGCTCAATCCCCATCTCCAGCAGCGGTTGAAGTGTCGTCTGCACCGCCACGATCACCGCCCTGCCCACCGCGTCTTGCAGCAAATGCTTGTTTTTCCGCAGCGAAGGCCCCGCCGACACGATGATGGCGGGTTGCCCCTTGTATCGACCCGCAAGTCGTGACAGGCCGGGGGATGCCACATACCAGCCTATGTTCCGCGTGATGTTCTCCGCCGTCTTGCGACCATTGATGATCAGCGTATTCAAACCGGTGCGGCTATAGTCCCGCAGTTCCCCGATCCAAATCTCCATCTGCCGATAAAAATCCGGAGCGAGTTGCAGGCTCGACTCATGCCGGATCAACTCGCAACCCACCGAGAGCAAACCGTTATGCTCCGACAGCCGGACGTACAAATCCGCCTTGTCCAGGGTCGTGAAAAACAGCAGGCGGCCGCTCTCGATCAAGGTCGAAAAGTCCCGCTGCTCGAACGCCGTGCGAAGCATGAGCAGGTCCGGCTCGATGAGGCAGAACAGAGACTCGTCACTCGCCCGCTCCGCCACGATCTCCAGTTGATAGCCGAGCGCGAAACCGAGCATGAAGAAGACGAACCGCTCCTCCACCGCCACGCCCTCAAGTTGTTTCACCGCTTCCCGGCGCGGTTCGTATTTGCTATGCAGAAAAATCGTGCGGCCATCGTTCGTCCTCACACTCACCGTCGGTGGGCCCGCCTTGGAAGATTCGCACGGATGGGAGTCGCGATCGTCCAACGCCTCGATCAACGTCGCCCGCTTCGGATCGATCGCCCACAGAGCCGCCATGTTTTTGAGGTAGACCGCTTCCGGCGGCAACACGAAGCGGAGCGATGGGTCGGCGGAGACAATCATGTTGGTTGCAGTGGCGGACCGGCGACGTTAGCGTAAGGTGGCATGGGCGTCCCGCCCGTGCTTTTGCAATACAAAGAGCACG
>JANXVV010000374.1 GCA_025351525.1 Humisphaera sp.
CCGCCGCTACACTTTCGCCCGTTCGTTTACTGGGAAATTCCTTAGATCGGCGGAACGCACTTGAAAGCTACGCTCTCGGCACGGAAGTCGTCGCGCAAACCTCTTGGCCACAGTCTCCGGACCCAACTCGCCCTGTGCATGGTGGCGGGATTGGTGGGGCTACCGCTCCCCAGCGCCCTCATTTGGGCACAGACGCAACCCGCCCCCGCAACCTCTCCCACCACCGCGCCGGCCCGCAATAATCCGGTTGCCCCGGAGTTGAAAGGCCGCACGGTTGAAGACGTTCGCATCATCGGCAATGCCACCGTTTCAACCGCGATCATCCGCAATCTGATCCGCACCCGGCCCGGCGATGCGTTCGACCCGGCGACCGTTGAAGAAGACTACCAGCGCGTCTATGGCCTGAAAAAATTCGCCAACGTCCAGGCCAAAGTCGAACCCACCGCCGGCGGTGTCGTCGTGGTGTTCGACGTCTCCGAGCAGCGGCAAATCAAAGAGATTCGCTTCATCGGCAACACCCATCTCGAAACCGAAACACTGCTGGGGCTGATCGAACTGAAAGCCGGCGAGGCGATCGATCCGTTTCGCATCTCCGTCGCCCGCCAGGCGATTCAACGGCTGTATGTCGAGCGCAATTTCCCCCAGGCCCACATCGAAATTTCGCAGGATGCGCTGACCAAAGAAGGGCAGTTGATCTTCAGCATCGTCGAAGGCCCGCACGTTCGCATCCGAAAAATTCAGGTCGAGGGCAACCACTCCTACACCGACGATAAGATCAAGGATCAGGTCAAGAGCGCAACCTGGTTTCTGTTTTTCAGCCCCGGTCGATTCGATCAGGAAGTGGTCGAGGATGATGTCGGGGCGATTCGGCAATTTTATCAGCAGCACGGATTTTTCGACGTGCGGGTGGGGCGGAAGATCGTGGTTTCACCCGATCAAACGGAGGTCATGATCACCTTCGTGGTCGATGAGGGATTGCGATATAAGATCGGGCAGATCACCTTCAAGGGTGCCGCCACGGTTGCCGAGAAGACTTTGCGGGCGGGTTTGAAGTTGACGGAAGGGCGGGCTTACGATCAGGATTTGCTTCGTCGCGACGTGCGATCGATGGTGAAGGATTACAGTTCGGTCGGTGGATTCATCTATCAGCCGCAATCGCAGAATCCGGATTATCTGAACATCGAGACCAAGACCGTTTTCAACAAGGAAGCCGGCACGGTCGATCTGATTCACGAGATTCACGAAGGCAAACAATTTCGGGTGGGTCGAATTCTGGTACGCGGCAACTCGAAGATTCAGGACAAAGTGTTCCTGCGCGAGCTGCGTGTTTCGCCGGGGCAGCAGTACAATTCGTCCGAGTTTCAGGATGCGATCGACCGGATTCGCGGCACAAACCTGGTGACCGGCGTGCAGGTCACACCGATCGGTGAGGCCGCCGATGTGCGCGATGTTCTGGTTGAAGTCAAAGAAAACCAGACCGCCTTTTTTACGATCGGCGCCGGTTTCACGAGCAACGCCGGGGTTCTGGGCAACATCAGTTACGAGCAGCGCAACTTCGACATCAGCAATTGGCCGTCGACTTTCAGCGAGGCGTTCAGCACGCGGGCCTTCACGGGGGCCGGGCAGTATTTTAAAGTGCAGTTGGAACCGGGAACCGAGCAAAGCCGTGCTTCGGTGAGTTTCCAGGAACCGTATCTGTTCGATCAGCCGTATTCGTTCGGGTTGAATCTCTATTACTCGACGCGGACACGCGAGCATTACGATGAGGTTCGAGCCGGGGCCACCACGTCGTTGGGTCGCCGGTTCGGGCGAGATTGGGTCGCCCGCCTGTCGCTTCGGGGCGAAGATGTGGAGATTCGCGCCGTTCAGGAAAAGGCGCTCCGCGCCCCGGAGATTCTCGATGCGCGCGGCCATCACACGATCACCAGCGCCGGGCTCGATGTTCGCCGGGACACGACCGACAACCCGCTTCTGCCCTCGCGCGGTTCCGCCATCGGAGCCGGGTATGAACGGGTGGGGACGTTTGGCGGCGAGGCGAACTTCGACAAATTCACCGCCGACGCTTCGGTGTATTATCTGTTGAAGGAAGATCTGCTGGATCGCAAAACAATTTTGGCCCTTCGCGGTCGGGCAGGTTACATCCGCGGCATCGCACCGTTCTTCGAGCAATTTTACGGCGGTGGGGGCGGCAGCGTCCGCGGGTTCCGCTATCGGGGCATCAGCCCGCGCTCCGGGCCGGACAACGATCCGATCGGCGGCACTTTCACCATGACTGGAACCGTCGAAGTCGGTTTCCCGCTCTTCGGCGAAAGCCTGCGCGGCGTGGTGTTCACCGATGCCGGAACCGTGGAGCGCGACGTGCGCATCAGCACGATCCGCAGCAGCGCGGGCTTTGGCGTTCGACTGACATTGCCGATTTTCGGCCAAGTGCCGATCGCCCTGGACTTCGGCTTCCCGCTGACCAAAGCCCGGACCGATGACACGCAGATCATCAGCTTCTCGTTGGGATTTGCGCAGTGAGGCAACGGGGCTGCAATAACGTCCGCGTCTGGGTTGGGTGCCACACGTCGCTGTACTCCGAAACCTGTGTCTTTCGGCCAGGCCAGCACAGGTCTCGAAGTACCGCGACCTTTGCCACCCTAGGCGTTTGACAACATGGAAGTTATTGACGACCTGTTCCTAAGAAATGCGATAACAATTTGATTACTATTGTGTTTGAATTGAATTTAAAAGGATGACTCCCATGAAATTGTTGACCAAGCTACTCGCACCGGCCCTGTTTCTGTCCGCCTTCACGTTTGCCATGCCCTCGCTGGCCGAGGGAGGGACGATGCGCGTCGCCACTGCGAATCCATCGCGCATTCTCGCCCAAATGAAGGAGACGCAGGCAAAAAACAAAACCGAGCAGACCGAGCGGCAGCAACTGGACGAACAGGAAAAGGCCAAGGTCAAGGAAATTCAGGACATCAAAGAGCAACGCGATAAATTCTCCGCGAAGAACACGCCGGATTGGAAGACAAAAACCGATCAGATCCTGACGAAAAGCATCGAACTGCAAACGTGGGTTGAGCTGAAGAAGGCCGAGCTCACCCGCCGTCATAAGGAGGAGATCAAGGCGCTGTTCGACAAGATCCAGGACACCATCGCGCAAGTCGCGGCGGATCAGAAAATCGATCTGGTCATCGCCGATTACGGCACGGATTTCCCCGAGGATTTGGAAGCGATCACCCCCGATCAACTGCACGCCCTCATTCGCCAGAAAAACGTGCTGTTCATCGGGAAGAACGTCGACATCAGCGCGATCGTGACGGCTCGCCTGGATGCGGCGTACCACTGATCGATAAGGTTGCGCAAGTCTCATTATTTAGCGGCTGTGCCGAAGGCACGCGTTTTTCGTTATGAAGAAAACGCGTGCCTCCGGCACAGCCGTTAAATAATGAGACTTGCGCAACCTTATCGATCAGTGGTACGCCGCATCCAGGCGAGCCGTCACGATCGCGCTGATGTCGACGTTCTTCCCGATGA
>JANXVV010000376.1 GCA_025351525.1 Humisphaera sp.
CCGTCGATAACGGAGGCGATGGCCCACGCCGCCCCGACGGTGGGGGCGATCGCAAGATTTGCGGAAATCTTCAGACGGGCCAAGGCGGCGGTGACGAGTCGCAGCAGATTTTCAAACCCGTCGAACAGTCGTTCGGAACCCGTGATGTCCAGAAAAATCGCATCGGGCGGCTCGAGCGCGACGACGGGGCTGAACCGCATCAACCAGCGGGCCAGGCTTTCCAACGCCCGGCGATCCTCGGCAGGTTGATGTGGTGCGTGAGACAGAGTGGGACAGAGGGCGCGAGCCTGGGCAAGGGTCATGCCCCGTCGAACCCCGTGAGCCATGGAATTGTCGCAAGCGCAGACAACCACCTGGCGGGAAGCGAGGGTCTCGATCAAAACGAAATTCGTCATTCGTGAATTCGTCATTGATTCGTGAATTCGAATTTCGTCATTCGCCATTTTTCCGGAATGATCACGCCGAAGCTCTCGCTGTTTTCGTTTGAGCCGGTCGAGCGGCCACTGTTTCAATCGCACGCACATGATCCGGTTGTTGGTTTGAGTCACGGCTCACCTCGAGAGTAATGGTTTTTCCGACGAGCCCTCCGTGGCCGTGAATGAGTTGAATGCTCCATCGTTGGACGGCGGCGCTGCCGGGGGCGGGTTGGACCAACCAGCGCGTGGCGGCGGCGTAGTGGGTTGCGGCTGCGCCGGTGGGACGCAGCAGAATGCCGATCCCGCCGCCGCGCTCGGCGGCCAGTTGCAGACGGCGGGCCTCGACGCGCGACAGGCGCGGGGGAGCGGCAATCGTGGCGCTAACCCCCCGGCAGCCGAGGCACTCGGCGATGGCCCACACCTCATCGCGCGGGGTGCGGGGGTGCAGCAAATACAACCGGTCGAGCGACAGACCGGCGGACGAAAGGGCGGGAGGATAGAGTTCCTGCCGTGGGTCGCACCAGACGATGTTGCGGCTTGCGGAAGCGGCGGCGCGGGCGAGCAGCAAAGCGAAGAATCGCGGAACGCCCTGCGATGGGTTGGAAAGGATTTCATGGATGGCTCCATAGGCAAAAGCGCCGCGCGGGGGCAGGGAATCCAGGGCGGCCAGACCGGTGGAAAATGATTTGGCATGGGGGCGGGTCTCATCCTGAACGGTGAGAGTTTGCAGGAGGCCAAGATGGGAGGAGATGATTCGCATGGGGCTGAAAGGTGCTATGTCACGGTTCTATTTTGAACCTCGTTGTGGCACGGGCTTCCAGCCCGTGTTAGCGGTCCGGTTATGAAAAACTGCATAGATCCAGCTCTTTTACGCATGTGCCCGTCAACACGGGCTGAAAGCCCGTGCCACGATCAAGGTTTGAAATAAGCACCAAGGCAACTGAGTTTTGGAATAAAAGTTCGCATTTTGTTAGGGTACGGTTATGGATCGGGGTTCGTCAATCAATCTCTTTTCAGATCTGTTTGTTGAAGAACGAACGATGCTTTGCGGGGAATCCAAGTCGTCGCCGTTGGCTCCGATCCCAGCGTGAAGAAGCGCGCGATAGATCCGTGGTTATTTCCCGGTTTTAATTCCGTTGTTATACTGCGAAGCAATCGTTTGATCCGCAGTGCAGCGGTAGACCGTATCTTCGCAGGAGAAAATCATGTTGGTTCGCCGGACCGGTTGGTTGTTTTGGTGTGGTGCGATGGTGGGGATCCTCGCCCGATTAAATTCAGTCTACGCCGCGACGCCGGCGGAAATCGATCAGGCGATCAAGAAAGGCGTGGCATTTCTGTATTCCGTGCAGAGCGAGGAGGGGAACTGGGATTTTATTTTGAAGCCCGATGCCAAGGGGAAATTCTCCGGCGATGTGAAGCAGGCGGGTGGGCCCACGGCATTGGCGGTGTACGCTTTGTTGACGGCGGGTGAAAGCCCGAAGGATCCGCGCATCGTCAAAGCGGTGGACTATCTGAAAAAAACACCGAGCGCCGGCACCTATGCCATTGGGTTTCGGGCGAATGCCTACGCGATGCTGCCGATCACCGATGAAGTGAAGCGGTTGATCGCCGGCGATGCGGGGTGGATTAAAAATTCCGTCCGGCTCGGCAAAGAGGTGAAGCTCCGCGGTTTTTATGGATATGGCGCAAGCCCGAAGTCGGGGAATGATCGCAGCACCAGCCAGGTGGCGATTCTGGGGGCGTGGGGTTGCGCGCAGATCGCCGACAGTTTTGGGGTGGATTTCTGGACGATCATCGAAAACGCCTGGCGTAAAGCCCAACTCGAAGACGGTGGGTGGAATTATGCGGAGCACGTCAATCAGCAGTCCTCAATGGCCATGACCGCCAGCGGCGTGGCAACGCTGTTCATCACGCAGGAATATCTGCACATCAACGATTACAGCGAATGTCGCGGCAGCGCGAACGATCCGGCGATCGAAAAAGGGCTGAAGTATCTCGGGGAACATTTTGAAGGCGCCTTTGCCGCTCCGTGGGCTTATTACACGCTGTTCGCCATCGAGCGATGCGGGGCGGCGAGCGGTTACAAATCGTTCGGCGACAAAGACTGGTTCAATCTCGGAGCCGACTGGTTGATCAAGGAACAGAATAAAGAGTCCGGCTCCTGGGATGGGGCCAACAATCCCAACACGTCGTTCGCGCTGCTGTTTCTCGGTCGTGGCCGTTCACCGGTGGCGGTGCTCAAGTTGCAGTATGGGGCCACTGAAGTCGGTGAAGGGGCCAATGTGGTGGCTCCCACCGGGGCGAACTGGAACCAGCGCCCTCGCGATGTGGCCAACATTTGTCGTTGGACGGGACGCGCCCAGGAGCGTGCGCTGAATTTCCAAATCGCCGGCATCGACGCGCCGGTGGAAAGTTTGCAGGAAGCGCCGATCCTGTATATCTCCGGCAACCAGCCGCTGAAATTTTCCGAAGAGAAGATGGCCAAGCTCAAGAAGTATGTGGAAGAGGGCGGGCTGATCGTCGGCAATTCGGATTGCTCGAACAAGCAGTTCGCCGAATCGTTCCGAAAATTAGGGCAGAGCCTTTTCCCGGCGTATGAGTTTCGAGTGGTGCCGACGGATCATCCGATGTTCGAGCAGTTCCCGGCCAAGGCGTGGAAGACGCCGCCGAATCTGATGTCGCTGGGCAACGGGTCGCGTGAATTCATGTTGTTGTTCGCCAGCGGTGATCCCTCTAAATACTGGCAATTGCACCTGCTGGGCGGCCATGAGGAAATGCACCAGGTGATGGCGGATGTGCTGGGATACGCCGTCGAGCGCGAAAGTGTCCGCCATAAAGGGGACACGCATTTGGTGACGCCCGATGCGACGATCACTGCGGAGCGGACGATGAAAGTCGCCCGTCTGCAATACCCCGGCAACTGGAATCCCGAAGCGGGCGGTTGGCGGCGGATGGCGGCGATTCTGCACAATGAGCAGAAGATCGATCTGGTCGCCGAGTCGGTACAGTTGGGTGAAGGAAAGCTCGACGCCACCTACGCGCTGGCCCATCTGACGGGGACAGCGGCGAATAAGTTGACTGATAAGGCCAAAGATGAATTGAAGCAGTACGTCGAGGGCGGCGGAACGCTGCTGGTGGATGCCTGCGGTGGGTCGGGCGCATTTGCGACGGACTTTGAGACGCAGTTGGTCTCGATATTCGGGGCTAAAGGCGCGTTGCCGGTATTGCCTTTGACGCACAAGGTTTTCGCCTCGGAATATCCGGGAGAGCCGAAGATCGCGGAAGTGGATTATCGACCTTACGCCCGCAAGTTGCTCGGAGCGGGAACCAAGATTCCGCAGTTGCGCGGCTTGGAAGTGAAGGGTCGGACGGCGGTGTATTTCAGCCGCGAGGATCTGTCGACGGGCCTGGTGGGAGAATCGGTGGGCGGGGTGCTGGGATATTCACCCAAGTCGGCGACGGCGATCGTGCAGCATCTGCTTGGCTCGGTGGCACCGGCGAAGGTGGAAGTGAAACCCGAGGAGAAGCCGGCGGAGGTGAAACCGGAGGGAACCTAAAGGCGTCGCGTGCGTCGATGAACGAACCATCCTCGTCGCGAATCAAGTGTTCGATGAAGGCGTCGATGTCCCCGAAGTAAAGGTGGGTCAGGGGCAGTTTGTCGGGATCGGATCAGACCCACAGAAGCGTCGCTGCGTCCAAAAGAATTTTCATAGATGGCCCGCCGTCGAACAAATCCAGCAGATCATCCGGAAGTGGCTCGAAAAACGAATCGGGAACCGTCCATTGATCCTTCAGCCAGCCCATCGGGCGCTGTTCAACGCTGCCGCCCTCATGCGTTTTCTCGCGATAGGTGTTCACAAGCGACTCGATCGCCATGACGAGCGGCTCGGGAAGGTCGGTGACATCGATCCAAATAAGAACCGTCGTCGGCATCTCCAAGCCTCGTGAACTCTAAACGCTCGGCGCAGTGGAGAAAAGTTACCCCGTCGTGAAACCCGCTCGATCAGGTTAGGGATGTCACCCTCCGGTATCGTCAAGTATAAACACTTCAATGCCCATCTTCCGTCTGACTAAAGACGCCCTTCAGCCCCTGCAGGAAACATTGTTCTCGCAGCATGGGATCAAGGAGCGAAGTGACTTGCAACGGTTGCTCCGAGCCAACATCGCCGTTGTCGCCCCGGATGTGCTGATGAGCGGCGTTCGCGCGGGCACGGTCTGCCGTATTAGACAGGCAGATTTGGTCGCGGAACTGTTAAAGCACTTCGACCCGGCGGGTGAGTAGTCTTGTTAGTCTCTGCGTTGAGGCTAAGACAGCGGGAGCAGTCGAACGCCATACGTCCGCATGACCGGGTCGACCGTCGCAAGAGTTAGCCCGTGCTGCAATGATTGGGCAATGAGAATTCGATCAAAAGGGTCGCGGTGAATCGGTGGCAGCGAAGCCAGTTGAATCATTGCCGATTCATCGATCGGAAGTTCCGCGATACGGTGTGCCACGCGCTGCCGAGGCAGATACTCGGCCGGGGCGGCCGGCAGGGGCGACTTTCCGACCAAGTTTTGGATGACCGCCGCCCATACCGACGCGGCGCTGAGAAGCACCTCATTGGACGGATCGAGAATCGCCGCGCGGAATGTTGCGGGCATTCTCGCGTCGCCGGCGATATATCGGAGAAAGACGCGGGTGTCCGCGAGAATTCTCATCGCCCCTCGAAATCATTCAACAGGCCATCAGGCAACGGGGCGGCAAAGTCGTCGGGGACCGTGAATTCTCCCGAGGCCAAGCCCCACGGACGTTGACCGGAGGCGCGTACACCCAGGGGTTTGACTTCGGCCACAGCGCGGTGCCCGTCGAGGACAAGGAGAGCCTCGCCGGCCGCAACGCGATGGAGAAAGTCCGCCGGGTCGCGCTGGATGTCCTGAACGCTGATCGTACTCATTGCCGGATTCTACCGCGCGCAATCCGTTGTGTGTAATGATCGATCACCGCAAAAAGGTCTGGATGGAATCGAGGAGTCATTTACAATCCAGCGGTGCTCACCTCCGACCAATGCATCATCTCCTTCCACCACGGCGTCGCCTCGCCCGATAAGCTCACCCGCCGTACGCACGCCCATTACGTTCCCTACGCCGAGCGGATGCTGGCCGTCTATCGGCATGGTGTCGGGCGTATTCGCCGGGAATTGCATCGTGCGGTTCAATCCATTTTGGCGGATGAACCGGATTGCGATCGCCGTCGGGTCGACGCGTTTTGCAAGCTGCTCGATGATGCCGGTGACTTTGACAAGGACAAGCACGGTGAAGCATCGAAACTCCGCGTGAAAGTGTTCAGCCTCGCCGCCAAATACCATCCGCTGGTGACCGCGGTCGATACGATGTTCGATCGCACCGAAGCGGAAGTGAAAAGTCTCATCGCGTCGGAGCTGCGGATGGAGTGGCCGGTGATCGACGCCGCGCTGTATGCGGATGTGATCGATCAGCAGCGATTGAACGCGCCGCCGACGTTGGAGAATCCGGCGGATCTGCTTTCCCGCTACAACGTCGCGCAGCTGCAGGCCTGCCTGTATCGGGCGACGCACTTGAGCATTCAGACGGCGACTGATTTCGCGGCCATCGTCCGCCGTGCCAAACTGTGCGGGCTGCTGCTGGACATCCGCCGGCTCGATACGGCTGAGCATCGGATCGATCTTTCCGGTCCTGCGTCCATCCTCCGCGAATCTCGCCGCTACGGCATCCTTTTCGCCCGCTTCATTCCCACGCTGCTGGCCTGCCGTGGATGGCAACTGCGGGCCAGCCTCATCACGCCGTGGGGTCGGACGGCTGAGCTTCGCATCACCAGTGAAGACGGCTACCGCTCGCACCTTCCACCGCCGGCCTCGTTCGATTCGGAAGTGGAGCGGGCATTGGCCGGGAAGTGGGGTGAATCGCGAAACGGTTGGCGACTGTTGCGGGATGCGGGGATTTTGCACGAAGGCCAGACGACTTTCGTCCCCGATTTTATGCTGAAGCACGAGGATGGGCGGGAGGCGTTTCTGGAGATCGTCGGCTTTTGGACGCCGGAATATCTGGACGCCAAGCGGAAGACGATCGCGAAGTTTGCCGGGCGGAACATTCTGCTGGCCGTGCCGAAAAGAACCGCCAAAGTAAGCGCGGCGGGGATCGGTGTGGTCGTCTACAAAACGCGGATCAAACCTGAAGAGGTGGTGGAGGCGGTGGAGCGGATGGATTTACGTGGATTGCTCCGGCCTTGAGCGGGGCGCGTTTGCCGGAACTGCCGGTGAACGGTTTCTCCACGAACAGATGGGCCACGTAGGCGATTCCGAGCGGCACGAGGGCGAGGAAGACTAATCCCAAAGGAGCCGAGCCGGGGAATTTTCCCTCGGCGTATCTTGCCCACCACGGGGTCAGGAAAATGACGATCGGCCAATGGGTCACGTAGAGCGTGTACGAAAAATCGCCGAGCCCTTTCAGCTTGTTCAGGATCGTCAACTTCACGCCCTGCTGTTGCAGATAGAAGCCGAGCGAAATGGCTCCGCAGAATCCGATCCCGGCGAGAGACGCTTTGATGACTTCGGGCGCGCCGGAGATGAACATCGCTCCCAGGGCCAAGGTCAATGGGGCGAGCGATTTGAAGGAGATGCGGAGTCGACCGGCGTAGACGTCTGCGAGCAACACGCCGCACCACCAGGCGGGGAGCGCGCCGAATACGCGGCGGGGGAGCGACAACATGCCCCAGCCGGCAAACGGATACGCGGCATCTTGTATCCCCGGCCAGTCGCCGGGCAGCCGAGTCATCAGAAACGCAACCAACACAAACCCGGTGGCCAGCGCGATCGAGCGCCGGCTGAATCGCCAGAGCAGCGGGTAGAGCATGTAGAACCACCACTCGTAGGCCAGTGACCAGAGCGGATTGTCGGTGCCCCAGACCTGCGTGTGCATCTGCATGAGAAACGTCAGATTGCCGAACAGGGTGGGAAGGCGATGGTTGTATCGCATGGCATCGGGCAGGGCGGAAAAGTCGACGCCTCGGCCCACATAGAATTGGTAAAATCCCATCGCCGTTCCGGCGCGGTCAAAGAGCCAGGTGATGAGAATCGCCGCCAGCAGCGGGGGGTATAGTCGGCGGATGCGGCGATAGACGAATTCACCCCAGCCGAACGTTGCGGTGGCGGGATCTTTTTGCAGTTGCCGGGCGAAGCGGAGATGGATGACGAAGCCGGAGAGGACGAAAAAAAAGATGACGGCGAGGTGACCGTAGCGGAAGGCGTGTTCGAGCAGGCCGAGAATTCGCCGCCAGGTGGGGCCGCTGGTGTCGGCGACGGGAACCCAGGTGACGTGGCGCAGCAGGACGTACAGCGCCGCGATGCCGCGCGTGCCGTCGAGGAACCGGGTGCTGGGTTGGCTGGGGTTCAGCAACGGCACATCCGGCGCGGCGGATTTTGAAGTTGTCTGCGACAGCGTCGCGGGCGGACCGGCTCCCATACAGTACCCTTATCGTAATAATCGGCGGGGTGAGTCAGTTCCGTTCATCACCTTCTCCGGGT
Source organism: Humisphaera sp. (assembly GCA_025351525.1). GTDB lineage: Bacteria > Planctomycetota > Phycisphaerae > Tepidisphaerales > Tepidisphaeraceae > JANXVV01. The sequence continues at coordinate 7,955 of JANXVV010000376.1, forward strand.
CGATTCGGCGCGGTGATTTTAGTGATGCTGATATTATTGGAAGGGGGTCGCGGGACAATTCGGTATTTTCTTCAACGCGATTATTCTGGAAGTTTGACGAAAATGCAGTGGTTGGACGTTCTGTCGCTTCATCGCTACACTAGCTCAGAAGTGACACTCGACCAGAATCAGGAAAGAACACCCATGAGCGTGAAAGTCCGAATCCCCTCGCCTCTTCGCAGTTACACCGGCGGCGCTGATGTTGTGGAAGCCGAAGGTGCCAGCGTGGGCGACGTGCTGAACGGTTTGAAAGACAAAGCCGCCGG
>JANXVV010000387.1 GCA_025351525.1 Humisphaera sp.
AAGTGGTCGAGCGATACCGGTGTGCTGCAGAACTGGGCATTCATCGGTTCGCCCCTTGTCATCGAATCGACGATTTACATCACGGCCCACCCGAAGGACAACCAGGAAAGTCATCTGCTCGCCCTGGGGATGGACGGCAAACTGCTTTGGGAATCGAAGCTGGGTCAGCCGCAGATGGGCAATAATAATCGCGGCATGCCGGTCTACCCGTTGCCGTTGATGCAATATAGCACCGGGATTTTATACATCATGACGAACAACGGCGCGGTGATCGCTTTCGATACCGTTGGCCGCACGATTGAATGGGCATACAGCTACGAAAAGCCTCTGTCGCAGAATCAGAACTTCAACTACAACCAAATTGAAACCCCCGATGCCCCGTCGACCGCCTGGCTGCGGGACGGTCTGCTTTACTTCAAAGACCGCGGCACGCGCGAGATGTACGCTCTGGATCTGAGCGGCCCGAAATTGAAGTGGAAGCGTCCGATAGGCGCGGATACCTCGGTGGCCGGTTTTGACGACAAGAACTTTTACCTGCTGACGACGGGTCTGGACAACACGTCATTGAATGCCGTTGATTTTCAGAGCGGCAGGATGTTCAAGTCTTCCAAGTTGCCGGATGCGAATGACAATGTCCGGGCGATGATCGCAGGGACGAGCTATCTGCTGTTTTTATCGCGCGGCATCTTCGAGGTGAATACTGCCGTTGCGGATGTGACGCGCGACACGAAAAATTTTCGCGGTTTCGATAAAGATTCGCTCGGGGGTGTGCTGTTGCGGGTGGGGGACAAGCTGATCAGCGTGTCGAATCTGTCGGTCACCGCCTACCGCCTTAAAAACTGAAGGAGTGTTTCATCATGATCGTTCGCTTTCTTTTTCGTTACACGCGTAAAATGTTGGCGATGCTGCTGTTGCTGTCGGCGAGCCACGGCGCGCACGCCGATCAATCGGGCATCACCGTTTCCGGCGCCGGCAGCGTGAAGAGCAAACCGACCGAGGTGGAAATCGGGGCGATGGTTTCCGGTGAGGCGGAACTGACGAACGATGCGATGGTCAAATATCGCGACGCTAAAAAGAGGGCGTTGGCGGCCATCGAAGGATTGAAGCTGGCCCACCTGTCGGTTGAATCGGCAGGTGTGTCGGTCAGCCAAGTGCTGGATGCGAACGCCCAGCAGATGATGCAGCAGGGGCGCGCGGCGAACGTCGGCAAGCCGAAGGTGCAGGCCAGCGAGAGCATGAAGATCACGCTGAAGGGCGTCGATAAAATCGCCGCCGAAGCGTTGATGGATACTGTGATGAAGGTGATCGACACGGGCCGTGATGCCGGGTTGCAGATCGGCCCGGCCACGCCGTCCAATTATTACCAACTGCAGATGATGCAGCAGAGCGGGCAGGGGCAGGGGATGCTGCAATTCAAGATCGGGGATTCCACCGCCCAGCGCGAGCAGGCTTACAAAGAGGCGATGGAAGACGCAAAGAAAAAGGCGGCGCGATTGGCCGACTTGGCCGGCGTGAAACTGGGGCGGATTGTCAGCGTGCAGGACGGTGGACCGGCGAAAGGCGATAACCCGGCGATGGCACAATGGATGGCAATGTACGGCGGAGGCGGGCAAACCGATCCTTCCGACCTGACCAGCACGCTGTTGGCGGATATCACCTTGAAGGTCACACTGACGGTTCAGTTTGAGATCGCGAAGTGAAGCCTGTATTTAAAAACTTTATCGTGGCGCGGGCTTCCAGCCCGTGTTGACGGCGCACCCTGACAAAGAACTTGATCAATGAAATTTTCTTTTTGAACGCACCGCTAACACGGGCTGGAAGCCCGTGCCACGATCGAGTATTGATAAAAATGCGCGTGATGATTTCCATCTACGTATGTCTTCTGCTCGCCGTGCCGCTGCGCGCCGCGGAGGAAATCTACCCGAAGCACGTCACCGCCAAGAGCCAGGCGGCGGTGAAAAAGGGGCTGGATTATCTGGCGAAGATGCAGACGCAGGATGGCAACTGGACCAACATGCGCGATGGCGAAGCCTACCCGATCACCATGGCGTCCATCGCGGGCATGGCGTTTCTGGCCAATGGCAACACGCCGACGCGCGGGCCTTACGCCGATCAGGTTCGCAGGATCGAACGGTATCTGATGAGCAACGCCACGCCGTCCGGCCTCATCACCGGAGCGTCCGAAGAGCAGGGCCGGCCCATGTACGGCCACGGGTTCAGCATGCTTTTTCTCTCTGAATGCTACGGCATGGAAACCGACGAACGGCTGCGGACCAAACTCAAAAAAATCCTCATCGAAGCGATCCACCTCACCGCGCGAGGGCAGAGCGGTTTGGGGGGTTGGACCTACAACCCCGGCGGAGGCGATGAGGGATCGGTCACCGTCACCCAGATGCAGGGCCTGCGGGCGGCGAACAATGCCGGGTTCAGCGTGCCGAAGGCGACGATCGACGAAGCCGTCAAATATCTGGAGCGTTGCAAAACCGCCGAGGGGGGAATTCAATATTCGTATGGCTCGGGCGGCGACACCCGCCTGCCCATCTCCGCCGCCGCCATTGCGACGCTGTATAACGCCGGCGAATACGACTCGCGCCTCGCCGACTCCTGCATGGCTTACGTTTGGAAACGGTTCACCGCGCAGAAGGAATTCACCAAAGGCGAAGGGCATGATTTCTACACGCACCTGTACGCGGCCCAGGCCTTTTATCAGGCCGGCGATAAGTACTGGGATGAATATTTCCCCACCGCCCGCGAGCAGATCATGAAGATGCAGCAAGCCGATGGATCGTGGACCGGTGAATCCGTCGGGCCGGTGTACGGCACGGGGATTTCGCTGGTCATTTTGCAGTTGCCATATAAGTTTTTACCAATCTACCAGCGCTAGTCAAGGGTAGTAACGAATGATGCGATCCGACCGAAAAATAACGAATGACGAAATTCGAATTCACGAATCAATTACGAATTACGAATTACGAATTAAAGCATGTTGTTTCGTCATTTTTACATTTCCGCATTCGTCATTGATTCGTGAATTCGAATTTCGTCATTCGTAATTCTTTTTTTTGAGGGTTTTCCACTTGAACGCTTCCACCGACACCGATCTCCTCGGTCTTCAAAAGCTCCGCACTGCCCGCGATCAAATCCGTGCCCAGATGGCCGGCACCATCGTCGGGCAGGGCGAGGCGATCGATCAACTGCTCATCAGCCTCTTCGCGCGCGGCCATTGCATTCTCGAAGGCGTTCCGGGGTTGGCTAAGACGCTGATGATCCGAACGCTTGCGCAATGCCTGTCGCTGGATTTCGGGCGAATCCAGTTCACGCCGGATTTGATGCCGAGCGACATCACCGGAACGGACGTGATGTATGAGGACCGCGCCAGCGGGGATCGATCGTTCAAATTCCTGAATGGCCCGATTTTCGCGAACGTGCTGCTGGCGGACGAAATCAATCGAACCCCGCCCAAAACCCAGGCGGCGTTGCTCGAAGGCATGCAGGAGCGCCAGGTTTCCGCAGGCGGAAAGCGATACATGCTGCCCGACCCGTTCTTCGTGCTGGCCACCCAGAATCCGATCGAGCAGGAGGGAACCTATCCGCTCCCCGAGGCACAGCTCGATCGATTTCTGATGAAGGTCTACATCAACTACCCCGACCTTGATGAGGAAAAGCAGATTTATCGGCTGACCACCACCGGGCAATTTATCGAGCCGAAACCCGTGCTCGGGCGCGATGAGATGATCGAGCTGCAGCGAATTGTCCGCCGGGTGCCGGTGAGCGATTTCATCGTGAGCTACGTCGCCCAACTGGTCCGCTCGACCCGCCACAACGACCCGCGCAGCCCGCAGTTCATCAGGGACTGGGTGCTCTGGGGTTGCGGCCCGCGCGGCGGGCAATCCCTCATCTCCGCCTCGCAGGCCCGCGCCGCTCTGGACGGTCGACCGGAAGTGGAAATCGACGATATCAAGGCGATGTCCACGGCGGTGCTGCGTCACCGCCTGGTGCTGAATTACAACGCCGAGTCACAGGGGCAGACGACGGAGACGGTGATTAAAAGGCTGATTGAGACGACGCCGACGCAGGAGGCGGGATTGGGGAGAGTGGAGAAGGTTTTGAAATGAAAAAAAAGGAAAACCAGAAACCAGAAATCAGAAAAAAGCTCGAACCGAAGAAATGATAAAATTCGAATAATTCGGATTTGAGCTTTCCGTGATTATTTCTTCTTCGAGCTTTTTTCTGATTTCTGATTTCTGACTTCGAATTTATTCCATCGGCTTACAATATGGACATCGCCCGTAAATCCCTGCTCCACCCCGAAACCCTCTCCCGCATCACCTCCCTCGGCCTGCGCGCCCAGCGCGTGATGGAGGGCACCATCAGCGGCTTGCATCGCAGCCCTCTGCATGGCGTCAGCGTTGAATTTGCGGACTATCGCGAGTACTCGCCGGGCGATGATCTCAAACGGCTCGACTGGAAAGCCTACGCGCGCAGCGATCGGTTCTACATCAAGCGGTTCGAGGAAGACACCAACCTTCGCGGGACGATTCTGCTCGATGCCAGCAGCAGCATGAAGTATGGACGCGGGGCGATGACGAAGTTCGATTACGCGTCGACGCTTGCCGCATCGATCGCCGCGTTGTGCGTGAAGCAGCGCGATGCGGTGGGGCTGGCGATTTTCGACGATGCCGAGCGGATCTTTCTGCGCCCGGTCGCGACGCAGGCGCAGCTGCACAAGATCGTCGAGTTGATCGAGAAGACCAAACCGCAGCGCACGACGGAACTGGGCGCGGTGATGCACAAGGTGTCGGAGCAGATCAAAAGCCGTGGGTTGGTGGTGGTGATTTCCGATCTGCTGCTGGACCTGGATGTGTTCTACAAAAGCCTTGGCCGGTTGCAGCATCAGGGGCATGAGATTCTGGTGTTTCAGGTGCTGGATCCGGAGGAGATCGAGCTGCCGTTCAAGGATTCGGTTTTGTTCCGGGATATCGAAGGGGATGAAGAACTCTTCGCGGAGCCGTGGGCATTTCGCAAGGCGTACAAGACTGCAATGGAGCAATTCATCGGCGACGTCGCCCAGCGTTGCCGCAGCGGCGGTGTGGATCATGTGTTGTTGAAGACGTCCGATGATCTGGGGATGGCGTTGAGCCATTATCTGCATAGCCGAAGGCGGCAGGCGCGGACGAAACATGCGGGGAAGGTGGTGGGGTTTGATTCACCGATGCAGGTCGAAAACGAAACCCGGAAATAAAAATCAGAAACCAGAAATCAGAAAAAATGACGAATGCCGAAGAAGAAAACTCGAAAGAAGATTTGACCGGTGCAACTTCACGGCGGGATAAGAAGCCCTATGACCTTTCCGAGCGCACGGCTCTGTTTGGCGAGGCGATTATTCATTTCACCAAGCGAGTGCCCGTGGGACTGGTCACGTCCCCGTTGATCTCGCAACTGGTGCGATGCGGCACGAGCGTCGGCGCGAATTATGAAGAAGCGAATGACGCGGAATCGCAAAGGGATTTTCACCACAAGATCGGGATCTGTCGCAAAGAGTCGCGAGAAACGAAGTTTTTTCTAAGAATGATGGTGGCGGCCGTACCGGCCCTAAGGGAAGACGCGGCATACTTGTACCAGGAAGCCAAGGAACTGAACCTGATTTTCGGGTCGATGTGGCAGAAGAAAGCGAAAGCGGCCGAGCGACCTTAGGCGCCCACATGTTTCGAGCTTTCCATTTTTGCATTCGAGCTTTTTTCTGATTTCGAGTTTCTGATTTCGAGTTTGACGATGCCATTTCTTTTACCCAGCCTCCTCCCCCTCCTCGCTCTCGCCGGCGTCCCTCTCCTCATCCACCTCTTGAACCGCCGTCGTTTCCAACGCATCGACTGGGCCCCGATGAAGTATCTGAAGCTCACGATCAAAACCAATCGACGGCGGCTGCGCATCGAGCAACTGATTCTGCTGGCGGTGCGGACGCTCGTCATCATCGTGCTGATCTGTGCGGTCGCACGGCCCATTTTATCGTCGACGGGTTTGGGCGCATGGCTTGGGGGCCGGAGCCGCACGAGCCGGGTGCTGGTGATCGATGATTCGCTGAGCATGGGATATCAGGTCGATCGGCGGGCGGCGTTTGAAGCGGCGAAGTCGGTCACGGGGGAGATCGTCCGCAAGATCGGCTCGCAGGATAGCGTAACGGCGTTTGTGACCAGCGGGCCGCAATCGCCTTTGGTGCGCGAGGCGCATTTGGAAGACCCGAACAAACTGCTCGGTGAGATCGGCCAATTGGCGGGCGGCGATACGCGCAGCGATTGGGGGGCGACGTTCAAGGCGATCGATCAGGCCTTGGCCGCCGCGACTTTCCCGGTGAAAGAGGTGACGATCATCACCGACTTCCGCAAATCCGGGTGGGGCCCGCAGGTGACGGAGATCGCCGATCACTGGGCGGGGCAGGGCGTGACGCTGCGGATGGTCGATGTGGGAAGCCGGTTGACCGCCAATGTTTCGCTGGCCGCTTTTGAGCTGGAAGACCAGATCGTGTTGCCGGGCAGCGAGGCGAAACTTCGCGCGTCGATTCGCAATGACACGCCGAATGCGATCGCGGGGGCTCAGGCCGTGCTGACGATCGGCGACCAATCGCGCCCGGTGATTTTGCCGGAGTTGCCGGCGGGTCAGACGACCGAGGTTCCCCTCACCGTCACCCTCCAAAAATCGGGACAGATGCCGTTGTATCTGACATTGCCGCACGATGCGATGCCCGGCGACAACAGCCGTTGGCTGGCGGTGAACGTTCGCCAATCGCTCGATCTGTCGCTCGTGGACGGCGACCCGAGCGCGCAACCTTTCGAGAGCGCCACCGATTTTCTCGCCCTCGCGTTCAGCATCGGCAGCGAGCCATGGCACGTCGATAAACGCACCGATTCCGACTGGGCCGGCGCAAGGCTGCAATCGGCGGACGTGCTCGCCATCGCCAACGTCGCCTCTTTTTCACAAGAGCGCATCGCCGCCATCGAACGGCTCGTTCAGGATGGCATGGGCGTCATGATCTTCGCCGGTGAGCAGGTCGACCCGGTTCTCTACAACCAGCGACTTTACCGCGACGGGCTAGGTCTGCTGCCCGCGCGGCTGGATAAACCGGTCGACGAGCCCGCCACCGGTTTGGTGGTCGAGCAACTCGCGCAATCCCCGCTGTCGGCCCTCGCTAAAATCGCCCCGGCGGCACTGGCCCGAATCAAAGCGCGCCGATTCATGGCCGCCTCGATTCCAACCGGCAAGAGCGAAAATGTGCGGGTGCTGGCGCGCTGGAACGATGCTGAAGGCCATCCCGCCGTCATCGAAAAGCGCTTTGGAAAAGGCCGGGTGATTTTATGGACGATGAGCGCGAACAAGCAGTGGAGCGATTGGCCGATCGACCCGACGTATGTATTGGCCGTGCGGTCGGCGGCGATGTCGATCGCGCGTTCGGATGCACATCAGGACAACCTCACCGCCGGCCAACCGCTGCAATTTGTGTTGGAAGAAGGCGAAGGTGCCGTCGATGGAAAAGTCTCCACACCCGGTCGCGAAACACCGGAGGCCGTGACGATGGAACGGCCGGAAAAATCCCCCGCGATGCTTCGTGCGGTGCAGACGAACCATGCCGGGACGTATGTGATGAATTGGAAGGATTCCAGCGGCCGTTCGATGCAGCATATGTTCTGCGTCAACGGTGACAAATCCGAAAGCGATCTCACGCCTCTTGCCGATGCGGAACTCCGAGGTTTGCTCGGCAACCTGCGGCCTGACATCGTCCACTATTCCACCGGCCAAAACGCCCTGGCCCGGGAAGGCAAAGAGATCTGGCGGATGTTCGCGCTGGCTTTGCTCGGGCTGCTGGCCGTGGAGACGGGGCTGGCGGTGTGGGTGGGGAGAGAACAGTGACCGAGGAAAATTACGAATGACGAAATTCGAATTCACGAACAAATGACGAATGACGAATTTCCGAATGTGGAGTCGTGATTTGTTTCGTTATTTCAATATTCGTCATTCGTAATTGATTCGTGTATTCGAGTTTCGTCATTCGTAATTCCGCGCAGCGGTTCGGATTTCGCCATTCGTAATTTTTCAGAAGGTTTTAGATTCGGATGAACGGCCTCATCAACACTCTCCTCGGCCTCAAACCCTCTCCCTGGACCGAGGGCGGCGCGCGCCATCTGGAATGGCTCGAGATGCCCCGGCACGACAAGCTCTTCCTGCTCGGCCTGACCTTCGCGGCGGTGGTGTGGAGTGTGCTGTACCTCTACCGTCGCGAAGGCCGCAGCCTGAATCTGCTGACGCGCGGGTCGCTCTCGGCATTGCGCCTGTTCGCGCTGGCGGGCGTGGTCATCATGCTGCTGGAACCGGTGATCGTCTTCACCAAAACCGAGCAGGTGCCTTCGACGATTCTCGTGCTGCGGGATCAGTCGGAGAGCATGGATCTGAAGGATGCGTATGCCAGTCAAAACTATGCCGACCGATTGGCAGAATCGCTGCATCTGAACGGCGGGGTGAAAGAGCTGCGCGAGACTTCGCGAAGTCAATTGATCGATCGTGTCATCGGCGGGGGGTTGGCTAAAACACTGGAATCCAATGGTGACCGACTGCTCGCTTCGCACACATTCGCCGCGCAGCTTTTGTCGGACAGCACGACGCAACCGACGACGCAACCCGGCGGGGTTGACCGCTCCACCACCGCCATCGGCACCGCCGTTCGCCAGGCGATCGCGGCATATCGCGGGCAACCGCTCGCGGGAATCCTGCTCATCACGGATGGTCAATCCAACGCGGGAGATTCGCCGATCAAGGCTGCGGAATACGCCGGGTCCGAGGGCATTCCCATCATCTCCCTGGCGGCGGGCACTGCCGAAGGGCCGCGCAACGCCAAGGTGACCAAGATCGAGGCGAGCAAGACGGTTTTCGTTCGCGACCCGAGTCAACTGCGCGTCATTCTCGAATCGCGCGGCCTGGCAAAAGCGCCCGCCACACTCATCATGGAGAAACGAAAAGACGGCGGGCCGTGGGAGGAATTTTCGCGCCAACCGATCACACTTGAGGAAAACGGGCAGGTCCAATCGATCCCGTTCGACTTCAAGGAAGAACGGCCCACGCGCCTGGAGATTCGCGCCACGCTGGCCGATGTCGGCCCGGAACTGACAACCGATGACAACGTGGCGACCGAGGAGATCCGCGTTATTCGCCAGAAGATCAAAGTGCTGTTCATCGCCGGCAACACGTTTCCGGAGGTGGAATTCATCCGCAATGCGTTGCTGCGCGACTCCGGCGTTGCCGCATCGACTTGGCTGCAGGCCGCCACCGCCGACTATGAGCAACCCGGCAATCCGATCATCAGAAAGCTCCCGCAGTCGCAGGAGGAACTGAACGATTACGATTGTATTGTTTTGTATGACCCGGACCCGAACGGTTGGCCGCAGCAGTTCCCGCAGATGCTGAGCGATTTTGTCGGCAAGGCCGGGGGAGGGCTGGTCTACATCGCCGGCGAGCGCATGACGAAGAATCTGTTCGATCGCACCGATGATCCCTCGGCCCAATGGCTCACGATGCTTCCCGTGGTGGCCGAGCCGGGGCTGTATCAGAGCGAGGTGACGATGAAGCTGAGTGCGAAGGAAGCCTGGAAGCTGGAGATCACGCCGGAGGGAAAGACCGATCCGATTTTTCAGTTCGATGCGGACGCGGAGAAAAACGACAGGATTCTGGCGAATCTCCCCGGCATGTACTGGCATTTCCCGGTCACCCGCGCCAAGCCCGGCGCGACGGTGCTGGCCCGCCATGCCGACCCGCGCATGCGGAACGAGCATGGGCAGAATGTGCTGCTGGCGACGCAACTGGTGGGGCCTGGCCGCACGTTTTTTGTGGCGTTTGACAGCACCTATCGGTGGCGCTATCTCGACGAGCAATACTTCGACGGGTTCTGGGCCCGCATGATCGATCGCGCCGGCCGCACGAAGCAATTGGGCGGGCGGTATCCTTATACGCTGTCGACCGACCGCAATACCTATAAGCCCGGAAGTCAGGTGACGCTCACCGCCCGCTTCGAGAACGTAGCCGATCGCGACAGCACGCTGGATGCGCTGCACGGTGAAGTTGAAGTTGCCGACAGCGCGCCGATCCCGCTCAGCCTCACGCCGAAGACCGGTGAGAACGGCGTGTTTGAAACGACATTCACCGTGAGCAAACCCGGCCCGCATTTCATCAAGGTATGGAGCGGTGCGGAGGAGGCGAAGCTGGTGGTGAAAGCCGCGACGCTGCAAATTCCGGTCGAGTTGCCGAATCTGGAATTCGAGCGGCCGACGGTGGAATTGGCGACATTGCAGGCGATGGCTAAAGTCAGCGGCGGGGCGGTGTTCGACCTGACCCAGGCCGATCAACTGCCCGCGGCGTTTCGGGTCCATAAGGTGGCTCGGGTGCTGGAAGACCGACAGGAAATCTGGCACGCCCCGCTGATCTGGGGCGGGATCTTACTGGCGATTTTTACAGAGTGGATCCTTCGCAAGAGATTCAGAATGGTGTGATGTTAAAATGACGAATGACGAAATTCGAATTCACGAATCAATTACGAATTACGAATTACGAATTACAAATAGGGTCTTCTGAAAAACTGGTGGCATGGGCGTCTCGCCCGTGCTTTTTGGCCGAAGA
>JANXVV010000412.1 GCA_025351525.1 Humisphaera sp.
CCTTCGGCACAGCCGCTAAAAAAATTCAGATATGGAGAAGTAAGCAAACGATGCGTTTTCCTGTTTTAAAAATATTCCACCGAGTGTTCTCCGCTGCATTCTGCGTTTTGAATCTGGCGTTGCTGTCCGCCGGCTGCCAGCCTGCGGTGCAGCCGAAAACAGCGGGCATTAATCCCCCGATGATCGATGAACCGACCGAGCGGGCCGAGACAAAAAAGCTCACCCCGGCGCAATTGGCAGTTGTCGATCCGTGTGCGATTCGATTGCAGGACATCACCGGGGCGATGCTCCAATTTTATGCGCTGAACCGTCAGTTGCCGGACAAGCTGGACGATCTGCGTACCATTGCCGATGTGGGAACTGAGCTGCAATTCACGTGTCCCGTGTCGCATCAACCGTATGCTTACGTTCCAAACGGCTTGCAGTCCGCCGGGCGCAACAAGCGCATCCTTCTGCACGATGCCGCAGCTTCGCACGATGGCAACCGATGGTGTGTGTTGATGGCCCCGATTCAAAATGGAAAAGCGCCCTACCTGGAAGTGGTGCTGATGCCGGACAATCTTTTTCACACTTATCTTTTGATGTCCGAACAGTGATCGTAGCTGTCATCGACGAGTTCCATCAGGGGCTTGTCGCGATCGAACCACTCTGCGCTTCACCCCCGTCGCCAATGCGGCGGCCATATCCTTCTCCGAAACATCCAATCCTTCGAGCTTAAAGCTGCTGTAGGTTGCCTCAGCTAAGCGGGCCCGCGCGGTAAGCGGGCCATCGAACGGATGCATCTTCGCCAGACGGCGACGTCGCGATTCGATGTGCCGCGTCCATTGATCCCAGTCGATTTCGGAGGCCGACATGCCTTGGCCTAAGTCGCCAGGTCGAAAGATCGGCATCGAGCGGAATTCAGCGACGGGATCAGTGACGGGTCGCATCGGCAAGACTGCTTTCGCCGTCCTCGTCGAGCAGCGTCGCCCCGCCCCCTCCACCGCCGAATGTGGCGGAGAGGGCATCTTCCATGTTGTAGCCCGATTCACCGTGCTGGCTGAGATCGAGCCCGTCGAACTCCTCTTCCTCACTGACGCGCAACCCACCGCAAATCGCGGCGGTCAGTTTCAGCAGCACGATCGAACCGGCAATGGCGATCGCCCAGGTCAATGCCGTCGCGATGAACTGGTGCAGCATGAGTCGGACGTTGCCTTCGAGCAGGCCGTGCGTGTTCACACCGGGATTGACGGCGGCGACGGCGAAGACGCCCGTCAGCAGCGCGCCGATCGTGCCGCCCGTTCCATGCACACCGAAGGCATCGAGCGAGTCGTCGTAACCGAACTTGTGTTTAAGGGTGGTGGCGGAGATGAAGCAGACGGTCCCGCCGATCAAACCGATGAGAATCGCATACATCGGCGTGGTGAAACCGCACGCCGGTGTGATGGCAACCAGTCCGGCGACGGTGCCGGAGATCGCGCCCAGCACCGTCGGTTTACCGCTCTTGAACCACTCGATGAAAGTCCAGGCGAGAGTGCCCGCCGCCGCCGCAAAATGGGTGGCGATGAACGCGCTGCTGGCAAGACCGCCGGCGGCTAGCGCGCTGCCGGCGTTGAAACCAAACCATCCAACCCACAGCAACGCCGCGCCGATGACGGACAACACCACGCTATGCGGCGGCATCGGCACGCGCCCGTACCCGCGCCGTTTGCCGAGCAGTATCGCACACACCAAAGCCGATACACCGGAACTGATGTGAACGACTGTTCCGCCCGCGAAATCCAACGCCGGCAGCTTGCCGAAAACAGCAAGGGTGCCGATGGCCGGCCCGCCCACGCCGACGTTAAACAACCCGCCCTTGCCCCAGACCATGTGAGCCATCGGGCAGTAAATCGCCAGCAGCCATAGCACCGAATACACCAGCATCGAACTGAATTTCATGCGCTCGGCATACGCGCCGCAGATCAATGCTGGTGTGATGATTGCGAACATGCACTGGTAGATCATCCATGTTGTATGGGGGATCGTCGGCGCATACTCGCAGGGCAGATCGTTGACATGGCGAAGGAATGCGAATCGCAGTCCGCCGATGAACGGGGTGCCGGTATCGAAGGCCAGACTGTAACCGATGACCGCCCAAATGATGCTGACCGTGGCCATGAGGATGAAGCTCTGCATCATGGTTGACAGCACGTTCTTGCGCCGAACCAACCCGCTGTAAAATAAGGCCAATCCCGGCCCGGTCATCATCAGCACGAGTGCGGAACTGACGAGCATCCAGGCGGTGTCACCGCTGTCGATTTTCCAGGCGGGGTTGTCGATGACGACGCCGCCATCCTCCCCGCGCAACGCG
>JANXVV010000439.1 GCA_025351525.1 Humisphaera sp.
CGATTACATCGCGAATCTTCCCGAGCAGGTCGAGACGATGGCGCGATACCTTGCCAAGGAAGAAATCGAAGACCTGCATCATATTGTGCATCAGTTAAAAGGCTCGGGGGGTGGATACGGCTTCGCCCGCATCACCGATCTGGCAACCCAGACCGAGGCCAGCATCGTGCAGGGTGATTCGCTCGAGCAAGTCGCGAAGACCGTCGGCGGATTGAGCGATTACATCCGCAGGATCGCGGGGTATGAGGTTACGGCGAACGATCCGATCGTTTTAAAATAGGGGTGCTGCCAGCGCCACCACAATCGCATTTGCCTTTCCAGTCCCCTCCCCCCGGAGTACCAGGGGGAGGGGAGGGGACCGGAAAGGCAAACCCGATTGTCTCGCCGTGATTGGGTGTGGCCGTCTTTTTTGGCGAGCCCCCATTTCCAGCGCCAGAACCGTGTCCGCTACGTGTCAGACGGGCGTTTGCCAAAAAAGACGGCCACACCCCCGTGATTCACCCATCCCACCGGGCCTAGTCGCACGGCTTTCCCCCGGTTATATTCCCGCTCTTCAGGCGAAAATTCTTACGGGCTGACCGAACCTATGAAGATCCTTCTTTCCAACGCCGTTGTAAGCCATGGGGCTTTTCACCATTGGATGACCGCCGATCTGCGGGCCATGGGCCATGAAGTGTCGACGCTCGATCCCGACGAGTTGTGCGAGCAGTTCGGCATCGAGCTTTATCGACGGGTGCTGCTGCAGCGCATCGCCTCCGACAAGCCGGATATTTTCATCGTCTATCCGCCCTACGATCTGCTGCGCGAGGAAGAGCGCAAGGCGATCCACGAATCGGGGACGGCGATCGTCGGGTTCGCCTACGACGATCCGATTTTTCTTCCGAGCTATACGCGGACCAAGGGTGATTTCGAGAAGATCGCCGCTGAATTCAACAAGACGTACGATGTCTATTTCACGACGTCGCGCGACATGGTGAAGCAGGCGACGGATCGCGACATTCATTTCATGAAGCACATCCGGTGGGCGTGCGTGACGCCGACCGATCCGGGGGATACGGTGCGGGATTTGCCGCTGGTGGTGATCGGCGCGCCGTATCCCCGCCGCGTGAACATGGTCAAGCATCTGAAGGCCGCCGGAGTGAAACCGATCGTGTTTGGCGCGGAGGGCTGGAAGCAGTTTCTGGACGTCGCCGACTGCTACAACGGGATGCTCACCCGGCCGGGCATGTTCGAGATGTACAAGCGTGCGAAAATCGCCCTCGCCCCCGCCGACTGGGAATCGAACTACACCCCGATGGTCAAATTGCGGTCGCTGGAGATCGCCTCCATGGGGCCGTTGCAGATCATCGAGCAGTGCGAGGATCTGTTCGATTATTTCGAGGATGACAAAGAAGTCGTCAGCTACCGCGCCCACGACTGGGATCAGTTGGCGGAGCTCATCAAGCAATATCTGAACGATGACGCCAAGCGGTCGACGATCGCCCGTGCCGGGTATGAACGGCTGGTGCGCGACCACGTCTGGAAAGTGCGCTGGCAGGAAATTGAGGATGCCGCCCGACCGAAGCTGGAAAAAATTCGGCACAAACCGATGATTGCGGTGAAGGAGTCGGAGGCACATCCGACGACTGCTCCCGCCAACGACAGTTCTGAAATCGTCTCGGTGCCCAAGGGCGCTTACGACCCGCACCTGGCGCAGGAACTGGGCCTGTCGGCGTGCGCGATGCACTATGAAAAGCTCGGCGACATCAACACCGCGTTGATCGCCGTCGAGGAATGGCTGGCGGTACGGCCCAACTATTACGCCAATCTGCTCACCAAAGCCCGGCTGCTGTTTCATCAGAAAACTTACGCCGAAAGCGAAACCTATTTCTTGCGCGCTCTGGAAGTCGGCAAGGGTCTGTGCAATATCGGGGTGGACATCACCGTGACGCAGCGAAAACTGGGGCCGCGATTGGGCTTGGGAAGGCTGTTTTCGGGCATCTTTCCGCGTCATTTGGAATGCTACTCGCACCTGCTGATGATCTATGCCGCGACGGATCAGGTGCAAAAGGCTGAGGATCTGATGACGAGCATTTCGGTCAGTCAGGATCACCTGTTCGTGTCGATCGTCGCCATCATCGCCGAGAGCGGGCTGGAAGGTTTGCTGTCGGCCAAATTTTTGGCGCGGTACATCGAAGTGCTGTTGTCGCTCGAGCCGATCGTCTGGGCGGGTGAGAAAAAGCGGCATCGGGCGCATTTCTGGATGCTGCGCGGGCAGGCCATCGCCAACCTGGGCAACCGCGAGGAAGGCCGCGATTGCCTGGCGTATGCCCTGTCGCAGGATCCCTACCCGCAGGTGGAGCAGCAGATTCGCAAGCAGTTGGCGCTGGTGGGATGAGAGGTGGCATGGGCGTCCCGCCCATGCTTTTGGTCGAAAAAAAAACACG
>JANXVV010000465.1 GCA_025351525.1 Humisphaera sp.
TCGGAGGCGGGCTTTAACGCGCCAGAGACCTTCGGCCACTTCCGGCAAATCCTGCTGCGCGTATGATATCCCGCTTTTCATGCGTCGTGTGTGTGCGGAACGCACATGACGACTCGGAGTACCGCGACCTGTGGCACCCGAGTGTTTGGTAACTTCGAAGCTATTGGAGTTCCGTTCATCAAAACAAAAACAGAGGCCGTGACAACACGGCCTCTGCCTCAAACATCCGGCAAAAATCCGCCTTGCGGAAATCGCGTTACTTGATGCGACCATTGAGCAGGCTGGGGAAGAATCCAAACCCGGCCGACGCGCCGCCAAGGTACACGATGTTGAGCACTTGGTCGAACGTGCGGGCGAAGGCAATGCCGCTGCCGTCCACCGGGGCGATGTTGACATTCGTGCCGGCGAGCGGTGTTCCACCCGCATTGTCCGTATCGCCGGCGATACCCTGATCGAGATCGGCGGGACCGTCGGCGCCGTCGCGTAGATCGGAAATCTTCTGTGCCAGGGTGATCAAGCTGGCCGCGCTTTGAGCGCGATCGAGCAGAAGCGCCCGAATGGCTCCCGCGTGATACGCCTCGACTCCCAGGATTCCGGCAGCAGCAGATAAATAGGTGGTGTTGCGGATGTAGGGCGCGGCACCATGGTAGGCCGTCACACCCACATCCTCAAAGACGAACGCACCCAGAAGGAAGTTGGCATCGCTGGCGTAGGGATCAAATGCCGGCCCAATGCCGGCGGCGGCAGCGGCGGTATTGAACGCCGTCCCGATGTCGATCGCCGGTCGCGCCACCGCGTTCTTACCGAGTGCGGCACGCAGGAAGTTTACGTGAGTCTCTTCCTGTTTGGCTAACTGCTGGGCAATACCGATCACCACCGGGTCGACTAAGTTTGCCTTTCGGCCCCCCGAAACTCCGCCCAGGGTGCCCACTCCCGAAGTTTCGGAAGCGGTGAGATTGTAGCCGTATGCGGCATTCAGATAGTACTCCGCCTCGAGATACTCGAGATTCAACGCAAAATTCAGAATGTCGTTATCGGTGACCGTGAAGGTCTTTCCCTTGGGCCCGAACCGCGCGGTCAATGCCGCTTCCGCCGTTTGGGCACCTCCGGAAAGCATCGACACTCCGGCGGCGGCGGCACCGAGCATTCCGGTACGGGTCAGAAACTGGCGACGATTGGTGCGGGCGTCCGTGACCGTTCGCACCGCGTTCGTTAGGTTGGACAGGGACATGGGCAACTCCTTGGAAAATTGACTTGTTCGGTAAAAACAATCTTACCGTTCTTAGTTACGGAATAACCTCGACAAGCGGATTGGTGGAACCCCTAAAATTTTCGCGAATGATTTCAGCGGTGAGGAAGTGGCGGTGTAAGACCCCTTGCCGGCCTTTGTGCTTGAATCATCTTAGCGGTTTTGCTGAAGGCACGCGTTCTTCCAGCCGGGAGAAAAAAAGCGTGTCTTCGGCACAGCCGCTAAAAATAAGCGATTTCGAGAGGCGTCGGCACAATCAAACCGCGCTGGCCGCTTCCAACATCGGCAGAATCGTCGCGACCGCGATGAAGCCCACCAGAACCACCATGAACAGGATCAGGATCGGTTCGAGAATCGCCGTCAGACGCTGCGTGAGGGTCGAGACTTGTCGATCGTAGTCGGCGGCGAGCCTATCCAGCATGTCCTCCAACCGCCCCGACTGCTGCCCCACGGAAAAAATCTGTACCACCATCGGTGGGAAAGCGCGGGTGTCTTCAAGCGCCCTGGCGATATCGGCCCCGCCATTCACCGCCTGCTGACATTTCGCCAGGGCGTCCTTCAGGACGATATTACGCGTCGTCCGCTCGGCAATTTCGACGGCTTTCACAAAGACGATGCCGCTCCGCATCAACGTGGAAATGACGATGGCGATCCGAGCCAGCGCCTGCTTGCGAATCGCCGGGCCCAACACGGGAATTCTCAGTTGCAAGCGATGCCAGGCGAGTTTGCCGCGCTGACTATGGAGTATCACCGAGACTGTGGCAACCAGCGCTATGACCGCCAGGAGAATCAGCCACCACCAACCTACCAGCACATCGCTCGCCGTCTTCACGATGCGGGTGATGAGCGGGATCGGATGCCCCGCTTCGATCAGCGAGCCCAACAATTTAGGGACGACAAACGTCATGAGTAGTAGACTCACCCCGATCGCCACCACTAAAACGATGGCCGGGTAGATGAGGGCGGTCCCTATTTTCCCGGTAAGCGATGCACTTTTTTCCTTGAACTCCGCCAGTCGATCCAGCACCACATCCAGGTTGCCCGCACTCTCGCCTACTTCGGCGATGCTGACATCCAGTTCATCGAAAATGGCCGGGTGCTCGCGCATTGCCTCGGCCAAACCTGTGCCGGAGACCACGCGGTCTTGGAGTTGTAAAATCGTAGAGCCAAAGCCGCCCATGTACTGCTTCGCGAGAGTCTCAATCGAGTCTGACAAGGGAATCCCCGCCCCTAGAAGCGTGGCTAGTTCACGGATGAAGGTCAGTGCGCTAGCCGAATGCCTTCGACCCGGCCACCTGAGACCACCGGTTGATTTTCCGGCACTATTCGCCTGCCGGGGAACCACTTCCTGCACCGTCAATCCGCGGTCCAGCAACTGCTCTCGCACCTGCCTTGGAGTATCGGCGACAAGCGTACCGCTGACCGCCGACTCTTCCGCATCGAACGCTTTGTAGGTGAAGACCGGCATCAATCACCCTGCCGCATGGTGACCCGGATGACTTCCTCGACGGTGGTAAACCCGTTCATCACCCGTGCGATGCCGTCATCGCGGAGCGTCTTCATGCCGCTCTTGACCGCCGTCGCGCCGATCTGTGACGCCGTCGCATGGGCCACGATCTCCCGGCGGACGTTACCGTCTACCTCCAGCAGTTCGAAGATGCCCACCCGCCCGCGATATCCTGTTCCCCGACACTGCTCACAACCGGCACCGGCGCGCACTCTCGACGTATCGCAATACAATGCCAATCCTAGTCGAAGTAGTTCAGCCTGATCGGGCGAGTGCATTGCAGCACAACTTTCACAAATCCGACGCACCAATCGTTGCGCCAGCACACCGATCACCGAGCTGGCTACCAGGTAGGGTTCGATTCCTAAATCCAACAGGCGAGTCACGGCACTGGAGGCGTCATTGGTATGCAGCGTCGAGAAAACCAGATGCCCGGTGAGCGCGGATTGAATCGCCATCACCGCCGTCTCCCGATCGCGAATCTCACCGACCATGATGATATCCGGATCCTGACGCAACACGCTCCGCAGCCCGCCGGCGAACGTCATCCCCTTTTTTTCGCTCACCTGGGTCTGGCTGATCCCATCCAACCCGTATTCGATCGGATCTTCCAGGGTGATGATGTTCCGCTCCTTGGAATTGATCTCCTGAAGAGCGGCATAGAGAGTGGTAGTCTTGCCGCTTCCGGTCGGCCCGGTCACCAGCACGATGCCATGTTCGGCTTTGATGAGTTGCTGGAATCGGCCAAGCGTATGCCCGTCCATCCCAATCTCCGGCAGGCTGAAAAGCCTACGGCTCTTATCCAATAGCCGTACCACGATGCGCTCGCCGAAGCGCGTAGGGAGGGATGAGATGCGTAGGTCGACGATTCGATCCCCCACCTGTACGCTCGCACGGCCATCCTGCGCCAACCTTTTCTCGGCGATGTTCATTTTCCCCATCACCTTGATTCGGCTAACCACTTCCTCCTGCAATGGCTTTGGCACTTCAAACGAATCGTAGAGCACCCCATCCAGCCGCATCCGCACCACCAGCGTTTCCTCGTAGGGTTGAATGTGTACATCGGACGCCTGTAATTTGACGGCTTCAAACAGGATCAGATTGACCAGCCGAATCACCGGCGCACGACTGGCGGCATCGAGCAGATCTTCCCGACCCCCGAGGCTTTGCACCTCCGCCAGCACATCCTTACGTTCCAGGCTCTGGATTAAATTCTGTGCTTCCCCGGTCTTCTGCTGGTAGGCCGCATTGATGGCGGATTTGATCTCGGCGGCGGGAACCAACACAGGCTCGACCGGACGCCGGAGGAGCCGGGAGATGACTTGCAACTGCTCCATGTCTCCCAACTCCGCCACTGCGACCGGTAACCGGCGGTCGTCTGAAGCCAGGCCGAGCATGACATGACGCCGGGCAAACCCGATCGGAATCCTCTCGACGAATTCCGCCGAGGGGGACCAACCGCCCAGATCAACTAATCGTTTTGGCTCCATAGTGCTTTTCCGGTCCCCTCCCCCGGTACTCCGGGGGGAGGAGGGTTAGGGCATCGTCAATGGTTCACTGTGCGGGAGATTCCCGGGAACGCCTGCTTTATGCAGGTCACGCTCCGACAGGTCTTTCAAGTCGGCGAACTCATCATCGCGCAAAATTGTTGGCCGAAGAAACACGAACAGGGTGGAGGTAGAGTCGCTGCGGCTTTCGTTCGTGAACAGATATTTGAGGATCGGAATCTCCCCCAGAATCGGTACGGTGCTGAGACTACGGCCGGCATTCTTACGCTTCAACCCGCCGACGATGATCGTGCTGCCATCGGGGATGGTCACCTTGCTCTCTACCTTATCGGTTTGCCGCGGCGGAGGTGACCCCGTCTGCGTGTTGGCGGTTCCATTAAAGCTACTCAGCTCGACCGAGTACTCCAGTTGTAGGTAGTCTCCCTCACTGATATGCGGTGTGAGACTGATCGTGGTTCCCGCATCCGCATAACCACCGAAACTGGTGGTTGCTACAGTAGTCGAAGCATTGACACTGGTAAACGGCTGCTCTGCAATGCTCGTCAGGATGCCCGTGGCATTATCGTTCACCAGGACTCGGGGGGAGGACTGCACCCGCGCGTGACTGTTAGCCGCCAATGCCTGCAAGACCACATCGGCAACGCCCGATCCGATGACGGCGGCGTTCAAACCGGTGCCGGGCTGGATCGCCAGCCGACCTGTTTTTGGATCGACCTGACTCAAACCGAACTGGCTGAAGGTAAGTAGTTTGGTGGTTCCAATGGAGCTATGGGCTGAGATTTCCACTCCGAAACGAAAGTCATCCGTGGTGTCGAGGGTGACGACCGTCGCCTCCATCAAAACCTGCGGACGGCGTTTATCCAGGGTGTGAATCAGTTGCTCATACATCCGCTGCACTTCCGGGCCACCCATCACGATGATCGTGTTGGTGTTGGTGTCGGCGGTCACCGCTTCACTGCGGGATTTGGCGGACTCGCGTGGGGCACCCGTGCCCGAGCCCACGTGGGGCGTGGCTAGATCGACCGACCTACTTTCTGCATCCTGCGCCGTTCGCACCAGAGTGGAAGCGGGTGGAACACCGGGCTGTTGAGCATAGGCAAACCCGGAACCGGCGTTGGAATTGGTAGCCCTTTGCGAGGGCTGCGCGGTAGTGGAAGTAGCACTGCCCTTCGTACCGACGGAGGTTCGGCGGTTGGCGTCCGGGCGCGGGCGGGCCGAGGCCGGTTGCCCTTCCAACTCGCGGATGGTGTCCAGCACATCCGCCGCCGTCGCGTTGGTCAACTTGTAGAAGCGAATCGGATTTTCAGTCGCCGGTATTTCAACGTCGATCATTTTGGCGAGTTTCATCGCCTGCTCGACCAGTTCGCGCCTACCGACGGCGATCAACTGATTGGTCCGGTCATCCGCCGACAGCTCCAGTCCGCCCGCATCGTCACCCGTGCGGCTCGCACTCCCGAGCAACTGCTTCAGTTGAGCGGCCAGACGGGATACCTCTGCGTGTTTGAGCTTCAGCACGTCCACTGTGGTAGGTTGCAATCTGCCGGCCGGGCTGCTGACCCCGACGATTCGCTTCCAGCCGGGTAGCTCGCCGTCCAAAAGCACAAACCCCTTCATCCGCAAAACACCGGTGAGAAAATCCAGCAATCCACTCGCGGGCATTTGGTTGGGAGATCGAATGGTGACCGTGTTGCCCTTTTTGGCCAACTCTTCATCGTAAAGAATGTTGATGCCGAGACGTTTGGAGACGTAGTCCACTAAGGCTTTCAGTTCCAGATTTTCCGGAAAGGTCAGGCTGACCAGCGCTTCGCTCTGCGTAGTGGGCGCGGTGGTTTGGGCTGGTATAGTAGTGCTCAGAAAAAGTGAAAAGACAGATGCGAGGAACATATCGCGGCAAAGTCCTAACCGAGTCAGGGGGAACCGCGAAGGCACGAAAGCGCGAAGGCGAACGCGAAGGAATTCAAGGTTCTGTTTCTTCGCGTCGACCTTCGCGTTTTCCCGTCTTCGCGGTTGGGAATTTTTGTGGGAGTCGAAGAACTGGAATGAATTTAATGGAGAACCCATTTTCGTGTGGCGGATTAGAGTTCTAAGTTGAGACATCGGTTTGGAACTTCCTTTCACATCCCTAAGCCTAACGTATGACCTTGGCGATCGGAACACCCATTACATTTTAGTCGTCAGGGCATCGTATCCTTGCGGCCCGTAACAGTAGTGTATGATAAAGTTCCGGTCCACCGCGTTCAGTTCGTAAGCCGTGAACGCGAATTCGTCGATATGGCGTTGTCGATGCGATCGGGACTTTCCGATGTCCGCCTCCCGCATTATGCGCGGAAGATCAGCCATCGCCTGCGGGGTGGGCAATGGAATCGGCAACTTGCCCGCGTAGTACTGATCGAAGTGCATCGTCCGAACCGCGCGGCAGAACACGAATTCCCGGTAAAACCAACTCGCCACGGATGAATTCAACAGGATCGACACGTAGCCATCCCCGTATCGCCGGTCGCTGATGATCGTGGTGCTGATCGTGTTGAGGCAAAGTGTTCCCCCGAAATCGGGCGCACTGATGATCCATACACGCGGCCGGGGACGAGTGATATGTGCGACGATGTTTTGGCTGACGACTTTAGATTGAAGAAGACGCTTCACCTTGGGGGTGAAGACCGCGTTTTTTTGCGATTGAAGAAATGACTCATCGATCCAGTCGACGGTCGGTTCGAGGCGCAAGGGGCGAACGTGCTTGCCGCGTAAAATCGGAAGCGTTTTGCCGGTCGCGACGCGATTGATTTTGGTCTGATAGCCCAGTGCCTGAGAGGTGCGCGAAAACGAACCGAGCGGTGTGCCGATGCGGGTGAGGTGTTCCAGTATTTCCAGGGATTGCGGCTCAATTCTTGCCGGGAGGCACCCCAGTGACTTGAAAAGTGTCATGGGAAGTTCCGGGTGATCGACCGAGCCATCGGTATGAAATTCCCCTCCCGAATATGTTTTCACAGGTTTGCGGCGAGAGCAGATGAAGATCGTTTGTTCCAGCAGCACTCCGTTGAACGCCTCGCTCACATCGATGAGTTGTTCCAGCCGATGTTCGGTTGCGATCAGTTGCCGGGCGGCTTCCCAGCCATCGACGTACTGAATGGATTTGGGAACGATGAGACCCACCGCTCCTCCGGCTTTCGTGATGTCGCAGGCCAACTCGATAAATGCCGTCGCCAGATTCGCGTGTTGACGGCAGACGCGAAAACGTCGTCGAAGAAAACCGGCATCGATGTCTCCCTTGTGTCCGAGATAGGGTGGATTTCCGATCACGCAATCAAACCGCGCTTCATCGAGTGCTTCTTTGAGAGAATCCCTGACGCGAACGTGTGCTTCCAAATCGCCCGATGATTCGAGCGGTGCATCCGCTTCCAGGCGAAGTGAGAACCTCGCCAACTCCGTGGCGAGGGGATTCAAGTCGACGCCGAAAATGCACCGTTGAAGGACATGCTGCTTCACGCGGTGCAGCAATTTTTCAGGGTCGCGCGCGCCCCTTGGCCGATGGCCCTTCTGCGGCGCTTCAGTCCAGTCCTGGATGAAGATCGCGAACGATTCCAGCCATGTTGTCAATTCACGCGAGAGAAAATTCATTGCCTCGACGAGAAAATACCCCGCCCCCATGGCGGGATCGCAGATGCGGAAACCGAAGAGCAAATCGACGAGTTGCCGATGGGCTGTAAGGACGGTTTCATCCGCATCGATCCGCCGAACATCGATCGATTCAAATTCGCAAAATTGCGGGTGCAGCATTTTCAGATGTCGCTGCAATACCGGTCCCACCGTGTTTTCGACGATATATTTGACGATCTGCACCGGCGTGTAGTAACTGCCGGTCGATTTCCGACCCGCCTTATCCCTCGCGAGAAAAAACCGATATTGATGAGCGCGATTGGGTTCGAGCAATTCCACCATCTCGACGCACATGCGATATTCGAGCAGGCTTTCGTGAATCGACCCGAGCTGGCGAACTTTTGACTGTGGGTCGGTGAAATCGGCAATTTGCACTTCAGCTTCGCAATGCGGCGGATGCGTGAGTTGATCGATCGCGAACGCTAAAAGTGAATCGGGGACGGGAGGATCGCCCGCCAAACCAGTCGGAGGATTTTGTAAAGCCGGTGGCATGGGCGTCCCGCCCGTGCATTTCTTCGCGTCAGAACACGGGCGGGATGCCCATGCCACCATTTTTGATTCATGATCTCCGGCGTACACAATAAACAGCGCGCGAAAAAGAAGTCCAATCGCCTCGTCGAGGAGCGCCTTTAACTGGGTCTCATCGAAGATCAGCTCTTTCTGCAATCGCCGTTTGCGGTGGCTCGATTGGCTTTGCAAGATCCTCTCCGCCAAGGCAGGCATCACCCGCAGAATGATGTGACTCTTCAAGTCGCGTTCGAGTTTTTCTGTATCATGGCCCACGGGTTAGAGGCTATCCGCTGAAACGATGGGATGGAAACACCGCCGAAGCGCCGGACACCGCGGCAAGGGAGCGGAATGGATGCCTTGCAAGACGATTCGATCTCGTTGACACGATTCCGCCGCTTTCCTATGATCGCGCTGGAATCGTAAGGAATCTTACGACTGTTTAACCTGGAGCAATGCGATGGCTGGACAAAACGTCAAAGAAATTACCGATCAGAATTTTGAGGAAGAGGTTCTTAAATCGACTGAGCCTGTGTTGGTCGATTTTTGGGCCGAGTGGTGCATGCCGTGCAAAATGCTCGCTCCGACGCTCGAAAAAATCGCCGCCGACTATGTCGGTAAGGTGAAGGTCGGTAAAGTGGACACGGATGCCAACCGTGAAATTTCGCTCAAGTACGGCATCAGTGCGATCCCAACCGTCATTCTCTTTAAGAATGGGCAGGTCGCTCAAAAATTCGTCGGTTTGCGTCCGGAGAAGGATTTTAAAGCCGCGCTCGATGCGCCGGGCTGATCGGGATGTTTGGTGGTATCGTAATCTTAAAGCCCGGCGTGAAATCACCCTGGGCTTTTTTGCGAGTGGAATTTTGTGGTGTGGGCTTCCAGCCTGCATGTCGGAAGCAGGCTGGAAG
>JANXVV010000471.1 GCA_025351525.1 Humisphaera sp.
TTGCGCCGTCAAAGAACCCCACGCCGCCGCCTGCGCGCTGGGGGCGTTGAACCGCCGCTTTCCAAAGACATATTGAGCGCGGGACGGACGCATGCTTGCCAACTCCACCCAGGTTACTGAAAATACCGGACAGTAATGGCATCCTGCCCATGTTCGCGGTACCCCGCGATGTCGATCGGTACTCCGGTCGACTCCAATCAAAGCGAAGCGCTCTTCGATCACTTGAGAAAGAAAGATCGCTTCGCTCTTGCCGGGTTGACCGGCGTACCGGTCAATGCCATGGAATACCACGGCCATGGGCAGGTTGCCCATGCTACGAAAATGCCGCCGAATGTGTCATGCACCCTGCGGCGGGTCTCCTCCGTAATGGTGCCCGTCCGAAGAGACCCGGGGCGTCGCCTACGGCTTCCGCCCTCGGCTTGGATATATCATTTGCACGGTTCAATGCGGCATTGGAAATTTCCCCGCGAAGTCGGCCACTTCCTGCCGAATTTTTTCGAGCGACCCGGCATCGTCCTTCGCCAACAGCGCCCGATCGATGAACGCGGCCACCGTGCTCATATCGGCTTCCTTCAACCCGCGCGTCGTCAGCGCGGGTGTCCCGAGCCGCACACCGCTGGTTACCTTCGGCGGGCGCGGGTCGTTCAAAATCGCGTTCTTGTTGCAGA
The DNA here is from genome assembly GCA_025351525.1 of Humisphaera sp. GTDB lineage: Bacteria > Planctomycetota > Phycisphaerae > Tepidisphaerales > Tepidisphaeraceae > JANXVV01. The sequence goes on from JANXVV010000471.1 coordinate 669, forward strand.
TGATCCCCGCCGCCTCAAGCGCCTTTTCGGCATCGGCACCGGTGAAATCGGCATTGCGGGCGCGGAGGTCGACGAGCATCAGGTGGTTGTCCGTCCCGCCGCTTTGCAGGCGATAACCCTTGGCTTGCAGCGCAGCGGCGAGGGCTTTGGCATTCTTCACGATTTGCTGCGCATATTGCTTGAACTCAGGTTTCAGATCCTCGCCGAAGGCCACCGCTTTGGCGGCGATGATGTGCATCAGCGGGCCACCCTGGCTGCCGGGGAAAACGCTGCGGTTGATGTCCTTCGCCAGTTGCTCATCGTTGGTCAGGATCAACCCGCCGCGCGGGCCGCGCAGGGTTTTGTGGGTTGTGGTGGTGACGACATGGGCGTGCGGGAAAGGGGATGGATGCGCGCCGCCGACGATCAGCCCGGCGATGTGCGCCACATCCGCCATCAGCAACGCCCCGACTTCATCGGCGATCTCGCGAAATTTCGCGAAGTCGATCGTGCGCGGGTAGGCGCTGTAGCCGCACACGATCACGCGCGGCTTATGCTCCTTCGCCTTGGCCAGCACGCTCTTAAAATCGATCGTCTCCGTCTGCGGATCCAATTCGTAAAAAGCCGGCTTATAGAAGATGGCGGATGCGTTGAGCTTCATGCCGTGCGTGAGATGCCCGCCGCTGGAAAGATTGATGCCGAGAAACGGATCGCCCGGTTTCATCATCGCCATGAACGCCGCGAGATTCGCATTCGCTCCGCTGTGCGGCTGCACATTCGCAAACCCGCACCCGAACAACTGCTTCGCCCGGTCGATCGCCAGATTCTCGATCCGGTCGTAATACGCGCACCCGCCATAGTACCTCGCCCCCGGATATCCCTCGGCATACTTATTCGTCAACACCGTGCCGGCGGCTTCCATGACGGCGGTCGACACGTGGTTCTCGCTGGCGATCAACTCCAACGTGCCGGCCTGGCGCTTCTGTTCGAGAGAAATCAGTTCGGCAATCTGCGGATCAGTTTGGGACAAGCTCATTCAAGGTCTCCGTAAAAGGAACCGAGAATTGTAGCGAAACGCGGGGAGATTGTCAGGGAGTGTTACAACAAGCGAGCGGTAAGCGAGCGTTTTTTGACTTGGCGTATCGAGAAGCGGGTTGCCACACCATGAGCTATGAGCTTGGGCGGACTGCTACAAGACTATCCGACTCATTATGATACACTTAAAAACGGCAGGAGGATTCCCATGAAAAATGATTGGCGCTTGCGAATCACCTTTGAACCGGGGAGGCGCGGTGGCCGGCCATGCGTCCGGGGCATGCGCATCACCGTCTATGATGTCCTGTCCTACCTGGCAGCCGGGATGAGCGTTGCGGAAATCCTGGATGACTTCCCCTATTTGACCCATGAGGATATTCAAGCCTGTTTCGCCTACGCGGCGGAGCGTGAGAGGAATATGGTCATGGCGGTCGCATGAAGCCGTTGTTCGATCAAAGCCTCTCCCCCAACTTGTTGCGGGATTGGCCGATTTCTTCCCGAATTCCCTGCACGTTCAGCTGTCGGGATCGATCGCGCGAACGATCAAGTGGTATGGGGCCATGCCCGCTCACGGGACTTTTGCATCGTGACGAAAGATGAAGATTACAGCATCCAGAGCGTCATGCTCGGATGTCCGCCGAAAGTCATCTGGCTTCAATTGGGGAACTGCACGACTTGTGAGGTCGAGGCGGTATTCCGATCGCGATTTGTTGACATCGATGCTTTTGCGAATGATCCATCCGTTGGCGTACTCGTATTGAGTTAGACACTTAGGTCCGCCATGGAAGCGCCGCTCGACGGGGGATGGACGTTCGCCGAATTGAGAGATGGTCCGTAGAGTAGTTCGGACCCTGCGGCACTTAAGGTATCAGCCGCGCTCCGCGGCGCGTCGCGGCTAACCAAATTGCCACGGCGGACGACAAGCTTATGCTGCTTGAGGCGTGAGTGGCGAAAGCGGTTCGGTCGACTACAATCCGAAACTCTGGCGGCGACGGCCGTGGCATTCATTCGCGCAGGGCCAACGCCTATGAGGTTGACACTCCAGGAAATCCGCCAGCGCGCGATCGCCTTCGGCCACGACTGGATGGACGAAACCAGCGAGCGGGCCGAGGCGCAAACCTTCTGGAACGAGTTCTTCAATGTATTCGGCATTCACCGCCGCAGCGTTGCCAGCTTCGAGAGAACCGTGCGCAATTTGGGCGGTGCGTACGATCGCATCGACGTGATCTGGCAGGGCGTGCTGATTGGCGAACACAAGTCGCGCGGCGAGGATCTTTCCAAAGCCGCCACGCAGGCATTCGGCTACGTCCAATCCCTCACGCGCGAGGGCCGCGACCGCGAGGTGCCGCGCTACATCGTCGTCTCCGACTTCGCCACAATTGTCCTGCACGATCTGGAAGCGACTGATCCTCCTTACCATAGCGTCTCAGTCCCCGTCGAAGACCTGCACGAGCACATCCGCCTGTTCGACTTTCTGAACGGCATGCAGAGCCGACCGGCAGACCCGGAAGACCCGATCAACATCGACGCCGTCGCGGTGCTCGGCACCCTTCACGACGCGCTTGAAGCGGGCGGCTACGGTGGCCACACGCTCGAGCGGTTCCTGGTCCGAGTGCTCTTCTGCATGTTCGCCGAGGACACCGGCATCTTCGAGCCGGACACGTTCAAGCTGATGATTGAAGAATCCCGCGAAGACGGTTCCGATCTCGGCCCGCAGCTCGACCGGTTTTTCAACATCCTCGACAAGCCCGAGGCCGACCGCGCGGCCAAGCTGCCCGAGTCGCTGCGCGGGCTGCCCTACGTCAACGGCCAGTTGTTCTCCGAACGATTGGAGCTGGCGGATTTCGACTTCGACACCCGCAACGCGTTGCTCGCCGCCTGCCGGTTCCAATGGGCCAAGATAAGCCCCGCCGTCTTCGGGTCGCTGTTCCAGTCGATCATGGCCGGCGATGCGGGGAAGAAAAAACGCCGGCAGATCGGCGCGCACTACACCTCGGAGCGCGACATCATGAAGCTGGTCCGCTCGCTGTTCCTGGATGACCTGCGAGCCGAGTTCGAACGCGTGAAAGGGCATAGGAAGGAACTTGAAGAGTTCCACAAAAAGCTAGCCACCCTCAAATTTCTTGACCCTGCATGTGGTTGCGGAAATTTCCTTGTTGTCGCATATCGGGAGTTGCGGCGACTCGAACACGAAGTGATCGAGCGAGAATACGCGAATCAGCATGCGCTGATCAACATGGCAGGCGCGGTTCGCGTTGACGTTGACCAGATGCACGGGATTGAGATCGAGGAGTGGCCGGCACGAATTGCAGAAGTCGCCATGTGGCTGGTTGACCACCAGATGAACCTGGACGCAAGCAAACAATTCGGAAAGCCGCTTCTCCGTCTACCGCTGACAAAGTCCGCTAAAATTGTTCATAGGAACGCCCTACGCATCGACTGGAATGACGTGGTCCCGGCGATCGAGTGCGGCTACGTGATGGGAAATCCACCATTTGTCGGTAAGAGCTACATGAGCACTGACCAGGAGGCCGACGTCGATCTGATTGCCGGACGTCTTAAAGGCTCGGGAGTCCTCGATTACGTATCCATGTGGTGGCTGAAAGCACGTGATTACATTAGTCAGCTCCAAGTTGAGGTTGCATTTGTGTCAACGAATTCGATCACACAGGGCGAACAGATAAGTGTACTTTGGCCTGAGTTGCTTCGTACCGGTCTACGCATTTCGTTTGCTCATCGGACCTTTGAGTGGGAAAGTGAAGCGGCGGGAAAAGCCCATGTCCATGTTGTCATCGTGGGGCTGACGCGGAAACAAGGAGGGTTGGCACGTATCATCGACTACAGCCGCGACGGAACCGCTACGGAAACGCTGGTTTCAAGGATTAGCCCGTATCTGCATGAAGGATCGAACGTCGTCGTTACGCCGCGATCCACGCCCATCTGTGATATTCCTCGAATGCGATATGGCAGCAAACCAGTCGATGACCAGCAGTTGGTATTAGAGCCGGAAGAGGCAAAACTTATTTTGAAGGAAGAGCCGAGACTAAAGCCTTTCATACGCCGTTTTCTCGGGTCTTATGAGTATATCAACGGCGTGGACCGGTACTGCTTGTGGCTCGTCGACGCGCCGCCGGCATTATTGCGGTCTTCTGAGCAATTGAAGTCACGGCTCTCGAACGTGCGCGCGTTTCGACGTGCGAGCAAAAAGCTTCCAACACGCGAGAAGGCTGACGTTCCGATGTTATTTGCAGAAATTCGTCAGCCCCAGTCTCAATATTTAGCCGTACCTGAGGTCTCGTCTAGCGGCCGTCCTTTCGTTCCGATGGGTTTTCTTAAATCGAGCGTAATCGCGAGTAACAAGCTCCAGTCTGTCGTTGGCGCGCGGTTATACCACTTCGGAATTCTTAATAGCACGATGCACATGGCGTGGGTCCGTCTCGTCGCGGGTCGGCTTAAATCAGATTTCAACTATTCAAGTACCATAGTTTATAACAACTACCCTTGGCCAACCGATGCCAACGACGCACGGAAGAACGCGGTAGAAAAGGCCGCGCAATCCGTTTTAGATACTCGGGCAGTATTCGCTGACCAGACTTTGGCCGACCTGTACGACCCGCTGGCAATGCCCAAGACGTTGCGAGACGCGCACCGGTCACTGGACCGTGCAGTCGACCGATGCTACCGCCCGCAGCCGTTCGATTCGGATCGCCAGCGCGTGGAATACCTGTTCGCTCTCTACGAAAAGCTTACGACGCTTTTCGCCCCGCAAAAGCGATCCAGAAAAAAACCGGTGCTTTAAGAGTGTCTAAATCAATCGGAGGCAGGAGTAATTTTTGACGTTCATTGTGGCACGCGCTCCCAGCCCATGCTGACGGGCATGTGCGTAAAAGAGCGTGAACTATGCAGTCTTTCCTGATTGAATCGCCAACACGGGCTGGAAGCCCGTGCCACGACTGAAATTTCAAACTTGGAAGCAAACGAAGTTTCAGAAACTCTAAATAAGTTGGCATGGGCTGGTCACCCCTGCTGCCTATTTTTCAACGGAGCCTTCTCCCAAACCTCACGCGCGATTGCCCGACACCCCCGCGCTGAACCCGCTGGTTCCTCCGAAATTTTTAGCTTTGACCCAGTAGAAATAGGGACTGCCGGAGAGAGCGGTCAGGTCGTCGAAGAACGAACCCGTCACATCCGCCGCAGTGATCTTCAGGGCGGCGGCACTGTTGTTGGTCGTCCCGCGATAGACCTCGAAACCGGTAGCGCCGGTGGGCGGGGCCCAGGTGATGCGGACGCGATCAGGTAGGGTTCCCTGGGTGGCCACTACGTTCGTCGGGGCGGCGGGAACGGGAATCACCAGGTTCAGGTGGAGGGCGACGTTGCCGCTTAAACCGTTGTAGCCATCCACGGCGATTTGGTAGACCGTACCGGCGACGGCGGAAAACTTTACCAGGCTCGTGGTGGTGTTGCCGACGGGGCTGTCATCGTTGGAACCATTCGCGACACCGGTCAGGGCCGATACGCTGGTGCCTGTGTAGGTGGCTAGCAGCGTGTCGAAGGTGCTGCCGATCGTGTCGACGGTCACCGTGCCGGAAGCCGGGGAGGTCCAGGTCCACCAGACGGATTTCCCACCGACATTCCCCGCGTGCTTTGGCTCGCCGGTCTGCTTTGTCGCATTCACAGTGGTACCGGTTGTCGACGCGGAATTGCCTGTCAGCGTGATGTGATTTGCGAAGCTGTCATTGACGGGGGCCGCGGCGGCGGTGACCGACTGAGATAGGCTCGATGACACGCTGGCTTGGAAGGTGGCGTCGCCGGAATAACTGGCGGTGATGGCGTGGGTTGCCACGCTGAGCGTCGCCGTGGTGAACACCGCCGTGCCGGTGGCGTTCAGCGACGTAGTCCCGAGAATGGTAGTGCCGTCCTTAAAGGTCACGGACCCGGTCGGAGTCCCGGAGCCGACTACATTGGCTGTAAAGGTGACAGTCTGGTTGGTGACGGAGGGATTCGCGCTGGAGGTAAAAGTAGTGGTCGTCGCAAGCTGCCCCACCGGGGCCGCCAGTTGACCGAGGGCATTCATGTTCAGTCCTGAGACGGACGCACTATTTCCCAATGGAGCGACACCGTACACATCTTCCAACGTGCGCAGCAGATTGTAGTGATTGACGCTCGTGGCATCGGTGCCGGGAACGAAGAGGCGCGGGTCGCCGGTGACTATGGTGGTGACCCCGCCGGCAAAGTTGTGTGCGCGGTCTCCCTCGTCACCGGTGATGATCAGCAGGCTGTTGTGTGTCCTGGCCCATTGAACGTAGGCATCCACATTCTGCTGAAGCCAGGTGTCGGCGTTTTGTCGGAGCAGGTCATACACACTAGGATCGGTCGCATACGGGGCGGATTCATTGGAGCCGTGCGTGTTGTTCAGATTGTTGGGGATGATGAACGATACGGTCGGCAGGTTTGCGTAGGTGTTCACCATGCCGGCCAACGATTTGAAGCTATCAAAGGTTTTGTTCACATCCGCATTGGTTTTACCGGTGCCCGCATCGGTGAACATCGCCGCCGCGTTGTAGCTTCGCGTATAGAGATCGGGATGGGTGCCATCCGTTGCCTGTTGCACTTGCGATCCATCGCTCGGCAGGCTTTCAGCGTAGCTTGCGAAGCTGAGCCCGGGTGCGGAGTTCAACGACTTACCGAGATTCGGGCCGGTGAAGGAATATCCACGGCCATCATCGGTCACGCCCTGCGTCGAGCCCGAATAGAGCGCGAGATAGTTCAATTCACCGGCCTGTGCGGACGTATTGAGCGCGTGCGAGTTCGAGTAGATCAATCCACCCGAGGCCAGTTGATTCAGGTAGGGCAAGTGCGAGTCGCCCAGTGCGTTGGCCGCGCGATCTTCTTCGATGAGGATGACAATATGGTCCGGCTTGACTTTGAAGGATTGCGTCACCACTTGTGTCAAGCTCGACGAGCTTGACGCCGAGAAATTAACATCGCCACCGTATGCCGCCGTGATCGAGTGCGAGCCTACCGACAATGCCCCGGTGGAAATCGTGGCGATTCCGGAGGCATTGAGCGCTCCGGCTCCGAGCGAGGTTGCACCGTCCAGAAAATTGACGCTGCCGGTCGGTGTGCCTCCACCGCTGTGCGCGACCGTAGCCGTGAAAGAAATGGATTGGCCTGCCACCGCAGGGTTGGTCGACGAAATGACGGCGGTGCCGGTCGCGATCGCGACAGTTGCGGGAGCCGCCAATTGACCGGCGGCGTTGGAATCCAAGTCCGTCGCCGTAGCCGAATTACCGAGCGGGGAGACGCCGTACATATCCTCAATGGTCCGCAACGTGTTGAAGTGATTGAATCTGCCGGTGTCTGTCCCGGCGACGATAAGCCGTGGATCGCCCGCGATGATCGTCTGTGTGCCGGCAGCGAAATTGCGCTGGCGGTCGCCTTCGTTGCCCACGATCAACAGCAAGCTGTTGTGAGTCTTGGCCCACTGGACATAGCCATCGAGATTCTGCCTGAGCCAGTTGTCCGCCCCCTGTCGAAGCCCGGAGTAGGCGGTGGTGTCGGTCGAGTAGGGAGCCGATTCGTTCGACCCATTGGTGTTGTCGAGATTGTTTGGAATCACGAACGACACGGTCGGGAGATTGGCATAGGTGTTGACGGCCAAGGCAAGGGCTTTGAAGCTATCGAAAGTTTTGTTCACGTCCGCGTTAGTCTTGCCGGTGCCGACCGCCGTGAACATAGCCATCGGGTTATGACTGCGCGTGTAGAGATCGGGGTGCGTGCCGTCACTCGCCTGCTGAACCTGCGAGCCATCGACCGGCAGACTTTCGGAGTAGCCGGCAAAGCTCAAACCGGGCGAGGAATTGAGAGACTGCGCCAGATTTGCCCCGGCGAAGGTGTAACCGCGACCGTTGTCGATGACACCCTGGTCGGACCCTGAGTAAAGTCCCAGGTAGTTTGTCTCCCCACCGACGGTCGATGCGTTGATGCCCTGATAATTGGAGAAAACCAGGCCACTGCCCGCCAGTTGATTGACGTAAGGTAGGTTGGCGATATCGCCGATCGCGTTCGTGAAGCGGTCGGATTCGATGACCACCACAATATGATCGGGTTTCAGCAACGGGGTCGCCGACAGGTGTTGACGCGTCTCTAAAGGTTCGATCAACGCCCGAGCGGTCACCTCACCCGCGCGGCGAAGCGAGACGCGTCGAGACGATCGGCGGGAAAATGGCGACGACATTTTAACTCCTTGATTCAGCGATCCCCCTCCGCATGGCGAAGAGGATTGGCCGACACCCACTGTTGGCTTACCGATACGATAATCCGAATTCTCGATCCGACAAGTGAATTGCGGGATCATTTCTATTGAAACCGCCGGCAACGCGTGCTCTAAACCTCGGCGGGATGATAAAGGTCATAAACCGCAGTTTCTGAGCCACCTGCGTTCATGGCAACACTTTATCTACGAGTGGTTTCCCCCGGCGTGCCGGGGGCTATGTAGGGTGGGGGGAGGTTTTGGTGGGCCATATAGGGAACTATCCGCCCAGGATTTCTTCTGACTCGATGATCTTCCTGCACAACTCGGCCAGGCTGATCCGCCGTTTCTGGCTTTCGGATTGCAGACGCTTGTGGGCTTCGGGTTCATCCAGGCCGAGTCGTTTCATGAAGATGCCCTTGGCTTTTTCGACCAGTTTGCGGGTTTCGAGCGTTTGGGCGAGGTGGTCTTTTTCCATCCGCAGGCGTTCCTGATCCTGAAAGCGCTGGAGGGAGACTTCGATCTGGGCGGACAGGGCTTCGGGGCCGGCGGGCTTGATGAGATAGCCGAAGAATCCGGCATCGCCGGCGCGGTTGATCAGCTGTTGATCGCTGTAGGCGCTCAGCACGATCATCGGACAACGGCGTTCTTTCATCAGTTCCGTGGCCAGTTCCAATCCATCCGATTCACCGAGGCGGATATCCATGAAGACGAGATCGGGTTGCTTGTCGAGATAGAGCAGGCGGGCCTCGGCGGCGTTGGCGGCGTGTCCGACGACCGAGTGGCCCAGTTTCGACAACTGGGCGCGCAACCCCATGCCGACGATCGTTTCATCTTCGACGATCAGGATACGCAGCGGTTCGGTACGGCGGAGTGGTTCGGGCATGGGTCGGTCCTTTTATCAGTGTTAAAATTCGTCGTAGCATGGGCCGCCAGCCCATGTTTCCGAATTCAAAAACATGGGCTGGTAGCCCATGCTGCGAAACAATCTTTCAACTCATCGGCGGCCTTTTGTTTCCATTTCATTCTCACCCACCGGAAACTGGACGCGGGCCAGGCTCCCGCCGTCCTTCAGGGGGACGAGTGAGAACGTACCCCCTAACTCGCGGGTGACAAGCCCGTCGACAAGAATTAGACCCAGGCCACCGCTGCCGACGCGCTGGATCTCACCGGGCTTGTCGATTGCCTTGCCGCGCCCGGCATCGATCACTTCCAGGTTGACGGTCATGGTACCTTTGATCGATCCGGGTTTCATTTCCGGCCGCTGCATTGCGGCGCGGATCGTGACGACTCCGGTGGAACCGGTGCCGTGCAGGATGGCGTTCGAGCAAAGTTCGTGCAGCACCATCGCGAGGCTCACGGCCCGCTCGGTTCGCAACAGCACGCGGACCGTCGCCAGATCGGTGCGGATGTCAACGCCCGGCGGTTTTACGACCGAGAGCGACGGGATCATCTGCTCGACCAATTCCATCAACGGCACGCGGTCGATCCCGCCGGCAAAGAGGTCGTGGGTGCGGGCCATGGTGCGGATGCGGTCGATCGCCCGGTTGAGCCATTGGCGGGCGGCGGGCGAAAACTCGGGCTCATCCAGCGACAACAAGGTGATGATACTCGCCAGATTATTTTTCACCCGATGATTCAATTCCCGAAGCAGCATCGTTTTCGCTTCGGCATCGTTCCGGGTCTGATCGAGCAACTGTGCATTTTCGATCGCGGCGGCGGCACGGGAGGTGAACATCTCCGCGAGATTCAACTGCTCCGATCGAAACGGCCCGGCGGCGTGGCGAATCAGCACCAGCGTCCCCATCATCTGCCCACCGGTTCGCAGCAACGGCAGATAAATCACGCTCCCGGTGTCGAGCTGATCGCGAAACATCGGATGCGTGCCGGGATGATTGCGGGCATCCTCGACGATCAGCATCCGGCGGGTGGCGCGGACGATTTCGCTGTTGGTGCCTTTGCGGTAAAACGTTTTGCCGACAAAGTCCGCCCCATGTGGCCGGGTGACCGCCGCGACTTGAGACCGATCTTCATCGTAGCTGAGCGTCAACATACACAGATCGACATCGAGCACGCCGGGGGCCAGTTCGGCGATGATTTGCAGCGATTCCTGAAACGACGAAGCCTGATACACGGCGGCATTGACGGCGTAAATCGCCTCGCGCTGCTCGAACAAGAGCTGCTGGTTTCGCAGGGCATCGGCCATTCGCTTATATAAATCATTGTTGGCCAGGATCACCGCCGCCTGACTGCCCAGCAGTTTCGCCAGGCGACGCTTGCTGTCGTTATATAATTGCGGCTTGATCGTCGTGGTGAAAAGCAACCCCAGTAACCGCCCCCCGACATAGAGCGGCAGCACCGCCAGCGATCCGGCCTTGAAGCGGTTCAATGCTTCCACATTGATGGGAGAAGCATGATGGTAGGCATCTTCCACAAAGGCCGCCCGGCGCGTTTCCAGCACCGAGCGGCACACCGGCAAATCATCGACGGCATAAAAGGCCGGCGATTCAAGCATTGTGTCGCCGACAAACGCGACCACCCGGAGCGTTTTGCCATCCGGTTCGAGCAGCGCGATTCCAGCGCGCTCCGTCTCCAACAGTTCACACGCCGCCCGGGCCAGTTGATCGAGCGCCTCCTGCGGCGAATCGATTCGCGCGCTGATTGACGTGGTGATTTCAGTGAGCTTTTCAAGGGCCGACAGATGCCGACGCGCTTGATTGCCTTGCAAAACGCGGGTGCGAAAAATCTGGAAGATCAGCCATGACACCAGGCTTACGGCGGTCAGGATGATCGAGGGGAGACGCACTCGTCCTAAGCCTCCCGATCCACCGCGATGGCGATCCGCCGGATCGCCCGCATCATCTCCGCGAACTGTACCGGGGTGATCGACTGTGCCCCATCCGTCATCGCATGTTCCGGATCGTTGTGAACCTCGATGATCAATCCATCCGCGCCCGCCGCCACCGCCGCACGACACATGCTGTCGACCAGATAACTTTTGCCGGTGCCCTGGCTAGGATCGATCACCACCGGCAGATGGCTCACCCGATGCAGTTCCGGCACGGCGGCCAGCGCCAGCGTGTTTCGCACGTA
>JANXVV010000580.1 GCA_025351525.1 Humisphaera sp.
CGATGTTGAATTTATCGACGGCACGGATGAGGGCCATGTTGCCTTCGCTGACGACTTCGGCGAAGTCCACATCGCCAAGACGGACGCGCTTGGCAACATGGCCCTCATCCGTGCCGTCGATAAATTCAACATCGAGCGCGGCTTCAAGTTCAGCACCTACGCCTGCCGTGCGATCCTGAAAGCGTTCAGCCGTACGGCGATGAAGTCCAATCGCTATCGCAGCCGTTTCCCCGTCGAGTTCGAGCCTGATCTCGAAAAGAGCGACTGGTCCGACAAACGGCGGGTCCTGGTCGAAGAAGAATGCATCGACGAACTCAAAACCATCGTCGACCGCAATCTCGCCGACCTCAGCAACGTCGAACAGACCGTCATCCGCCGTCGTTTCAACTGGCAGGAAGCCGAGGCAACCCCTTTGACGCTGGAACAAGTCGGCAAAATCATCGGCGTCACCAAAGAGCGCGTCCGCCAGATTCAGAACAAGGCTTTGGCGAAAATCAAAGCCGTGATGGAAGACGGCGTGCTGAGAACCAAAACCGAAGCCGCCCCGGAATTGCCCGTCGCGATTTAGCAGAACGGCTGTTGCCAGAAAATTCGGTCTGCCCACGAAGGGACACGAAAAGAACACGAAGAATTCGAAATTGAATTCTTCGTGTTCTTTTTTTTAGTGTCCCTTCGTGGGAAGTTTGTATTTCTTAGAGCATGTTTAGGAATACGGCTGGGTTCGCCATAGCACGGGCTACCAGCCCATGATTTTCTTTTTAAAAAACAAAAACATGGGCGGGTAGCCCATGCTACGACAGCCTCCGCAGTGTTTTTAAACACGCTCTTAGACTGATTTCAATCTTCCGCTGACGGAGTCGTCTCCGGCACCGCTTCAGTTTTCGTCCTCAACACGGTCTCTTCCATCACCGCCTTGATCTTCGCCAGAGCCTTGTTCTGAATCTGGCGCACGCGTTCTTTGGTCACGCCAATGATTCTGCCCACTTGCTCCAGAGTCAGTGGCGTGGCCTCCGCTTCCTGCCAGTTGAACCGACGGCGAATCACGGTCTGTTCGACATTGCTCAAATCCGCGAGGTTGCGGTCGACGATCGTCTTCAGTTCATCGATGCATTCCTCTTCGACTTGAACCCGGCGTTTGTCGGACCAGTCGCTCTTCTCAAGATCCGGCTCGAATTCGACCGGGAATCGACTGCGATACCGGTTCGACTTCATTGCCGTGCGGCTGAATGCCTTCAGAATGGCTCGGCAGGCATAGGTGCTGAACTTGAAGCCGCGCTCGATGTTAAATTTGTCGACCGCTCGAATCAAAGCCATGTTGCCTTCGCTGACCACTTCCGCAAAATCCACATCGCCCAACCGAACCCGCTTGGCCATCGCCAGCACCAAAGCCAGATTTGTGCGAGTGAGATATTCGCGGAAGTGCTCGAAACGGCGGTGCCATTCGACCACTTCTTCCGCACTCTCACGAGTCAGTCCATCTTTCTTCACGCGGGCCTGAATCTGCGTCAACTTTCGCTTGGCGAAGTTGAAGCGCAGGAACATCGTCCGCTCTTCTTTAGCGCTCATCAACTGAGGTGCGCCGGTCACTGCCGAATCCAGCATGTCTTCACGTGTCGGCTGATACCACCGCGTCATCGGCAATTCAGGCTCTTTGTCGAAGGTGAACAGTTCCTTCTCAATGCCGCGCTGTTTGAACAACTCGGCGTCCATGAAAGCGTAAGTGAGAGCCAAATATCCCTCTGCCTGCTGGCGAAGTGCTCGCGGAATTGCCGTGGCACGCATGACAGGCATCGCCCGAGTCGCTTTCTCAACATTGACGGTCCGTGTCACAGGGATGAGTCTTTTTGTCACAGTTGCGGTGGCCATATCAGCCTCCTTTGCCCTTTCGGGCGTCCTAGCTGCACTTCAAGCAGCCTCGTTTCGGGGTCCGCACTCATGGAATCAGGATGGAGATATCCCAATCGCTTGAGCGTCATTATTAGAACAGATTAACGCATCAGGAAATTCCCTATACAAAAACTGCTCGCAAGAAATCGTTCCACCGCTTAAAGGCCTCGATTTAAGTGAATCATCAGATTTTACTAAGAAAGAGGAACGAATTACTCAAAAGACACTTTTTGCACGGTCGGGTTAGCTTACCGTACACCGTTCTTGACTTTTGACTCCAGAACGGGGCAAGTTGCCGAGTAGTCGTTGAAAAGGCCGGTTGTCATTTCAGTACAATCGCAACTGCTGTACCATACGCCATGACCCGTTTATCGGATGCAACAATCGAGGTTAAATCATGGCTCAACTGTGGTTTGGAGGGAGCTTTAATCCGATTCATCACGCTCATCTGGTTTGCGCCCGTGCGGTGGCGGAGGAGATGGAGTTTGAGAAGGTGGTGCTTGTTCCCTCGAATGAGCCCCCGCACAAGCCTGTGAATGAGGCAATCGCCCCGGCGAAGCACCGACTGGAGATGTGCCGTTTGGCAGTGGAAGGGTCTGGGCTGTTTGAAGTGGATGAACTCGAAATACAACGGAACGGGGCCAGTTATACGATAGACACCGTCCGCGAACTCCGGCGGCGTGGTGCGAGCGAAGTCACTTGGATGATCGGTGCGGACATGCTGCAAATGCTGCCGCATTGGCACGAACCTCCCGCCCTATTGGCAGAAACCCGCTTCGTCATCGTCGCGCGGCCAGGCTGGTCGATCAATTGGGAAACCCTCCCGCCCGCCTACCACTTCCTGCAAGAACACGTCGTGATCGCCCCGCAACTGGAAATCAGCGCCACAGATCTTCGTCGGCGGGTAGCGGCTGGGAAACCGATCGATTACCTGACCCCGAACAGCGTAGTGCGGTACATCGCGGCGAACAACTTGTATCGTTGATAATCTCCCCCCACCCTACATAGCCCCCGGCACGCCGGGGGAAACGCTTCCTTGCCGAAACGTCCACCGCCATCGAAAAAATTCCCCGGCGTGCCGGGGGCTATGTAGGGCGCGGGGAGCATTCTTCCAAATCGAAGCGTGAAAATCGGATTCAAGCTGAGAAGTGGAAACCATTCCCGCCTCCCCGCGCATCTGCTAACATGGACCGCGCACCTTAGACCGGAATTTTTGGAACGACATGGCCAAACGCGATTATTACGAAGTGCTGGGCATTCCCAAGACGGCGACCACGGATGAAATTCGCAGAGCGCACCGAAAGCTCGTCCACCAATACCATCCCGACGTGGCCAAAAACAGCCCGAAGGCGGACGAGAAGTTCAAGGAAGTTCAGGAAGCTTACGATGTGCTTTCCGACGCGACGAAGAAGACGAATTACGATCAGTTCGGTCATGCCGGCGTCGATGCCGGTGCGCCTGGCCGTGGCGGTGGGGGTGATCCCTTCGAGGCATTGCGGCGGGCGCAACAGAACCCGCGCGGCCGTGGCGGCACACGCTGGCAACCGGGGCCCAATGTCAGCGTCGAAGACATGGAGAACGGGGAAGGCGGGTTCGGCGACATCTTCGAGCAATTCTTCGGCGGGCAGCGCGGGGCGTCGCGCGGCGCACAGCCCGAACCGCGCGGCCGGTCCAAGCCGCAACCGCAGCGCGGGGAGGACATCGAGTACCCGGTCACGCTGACCTTCGCGCAGGCCGCGCGCGGAATGACACTGCCGTTGCAGATCAATCGCGACGGCAAGCTGGAGACGATCGACGTCAAGATCCCCGCCGGTGTGAAGGAAGCCAGCCGAGTTCGCATCAAATCGCGCGGGCAGCAGATCACCGGCGGCGAGCCGGGCGATCTTTTCATCGTCACCAAAGTGTTGCTGCACCCCTATTTTCGCCGGGATGGCAACGACATCCTTCTCGACCTGCCCATCAGCCTGTATGAAGCGATGCTCGGCACGAAGGTGGAAGTGCCGACGCTGGACGGCCCGGTCACCCTGACGATTCCCCCCGGCACGAGCAGCGGCGCGAAGCTGCGCATCAAAGGCCGCGGCTTTGAACGCGGGGCGGAAAAAGGGGATCAACTGGTGCTGATGAAAGTGATGGTTCCGAAGCTGCCCGATGAGGAAAGCAGGGAGATTTTGAAAACGCTGGAGGCGAAATCGCCGCTGGATGCGCGGGCGGAAATCAAATGGTAAGGTGGCATGGCGTCCCGCCCATGCCACCTTACAGCGGAGACTCTATGAAAAAAACGGTCTTGACCCGCTTAGTTCACTCACGCGTTGCGAGGCATCGCTCCTCCGGTCACTCCCTCTGGCCCGCCGTCGTATTTCTGTTCGGCTTCACCGTCCTGCTCATCGCCATCTGCCACTATTTTCTCTTCCCCGCCCTGGAAGCGCTCAAACAGGCCACGCCCGATGACAAAAATAAACTCCGCGCCTGGTCGGCTTTGTTGATGTCGGTGATGCTCTTCATTCTGGTGGCGGGATTGCTGATGACCGTGCGCATCGGGCGGTTCTTTTTTCCACGGCCCGACGTGCCGCGCGTTCACACGAAGCACGTCGATGCCTGGGCCGAGGCCGGCAAGCGGTTGGAGGTGCCGCCGCAAAATCGCGAGGAGAGGGATGAGAATCAGGTTTGAACGCCGCCTGCGGCTATAAATAAAAGTTGAAGTTCGTAGTCCCCTCCGCCGCACCACCCTATCATCCTCCAACCTCAAACGGAGATGATTTGACCATGAGCCACCCTCGCCCCGCGACTGTCGGACAATTGAAGGAAACCGGATACAAACCCTGTAGCGTGAAGGATGAACTCCGCCGCAATGTGATCGCCAAACTCCGCGCGGGCGACGAGCTGTTCCCCGGCATCGTCGGCTATCGCGAATCGGTGATGCCGCAGATCATCAACGGCATCCTCTCGAAGCACGACCTCCTATTCCTCGGACTTCGCGGCCAGGCCAAGACGCGCATCCTCCGCATGTTGCCGCTTCTGCTCGATGAGTGGATGCCCGTTCTGGCCGGCGTGGAGATCAACGATGATCCGATCAAACCGAGCACGAAGACCGGGCATCGCATGATCGCCGAGCAGGGGGATGATGCGAAGATCGAATGGGTGCATCGCAGCGATCGCTACCATGAAAAACTCGCGACGCCTGATGTGACGATTGCGGATTTAATTGGCGAGATCGATCTCGTGAAGCACGCCGAGGGCCGGTATTTGTCGGATGAATCGACGATGCACTACGGCCTGATCCCCCGCTCGAACCGTGGGATTTTTGCGATCAACGAGTTGCCCGATCTCTCGCCACGAATTCAGGTCGGTCTGTTTAACGTGCTGGAAGAGCGCGACATTCAGATTCGCGGCTACCCCATTCGGCTGAATTTGGACGTCTGCCTCGTCTTCTCCGCCAACCCGGAGGATTACACCAATCGTGGACGAATCGTGACGCCGTTGAAGGACCGCATCGGTTCGGTCATCCGCACGCACTATCCCGAAACGGTGGAGGAGAGCATCACCATCACCGAGGAAAATGCCTGGCTCGCCCGCGAAAATTCCGGCAGCAGCAGCGGCGTGATGGTCGATACGCCCCGCTTCGTTCAGGAGATCGTCGAAGAAGTCGTACGGCTGGCCCGCTCGAGCCCGCACGTCAGTCAAGCCTCCGGCGTCTCCGTGCGAACGAGCATTGCCAACGCAGAAACCGTGGCGAGCAATGCCGAGCGGCGAGGCATTCTGACGGGTGAAAAGCGTGTTGTCCCGCGCATCTGCGACATGAATTATCTCGTCGCCAGTTGCCGCGGAAAAATCGAAATGACTTTGGCCGAGGAAGACGGGGCGGAGGACAAGTTAATCAAGTCGATCACCGGCGAGGCGGTGAAAGCCGTTTTTAATCGATATGCCGAATCGGATGGCTATGAGAATCTGGTCGAGCAGTTCAAGGGAAATCTAACGTTTCCCGCCGGCGATGATCTTTCCGCCGATGAGTTTGTGGCGAACATGAAAGCGGTGAAGGGACTCATCCCCGCCGTGCAAACTTTGGCGCGCGAGATGAAACTAGACGGTGGCGATCACGCCACCCAAGCCACGATCGGGGAATTTCTTCTCGAAGGGCTTTATGTGAATAATCGACTGAGTAAGTATAATAGCAAGGGAAAGGTGTATTTCAGGAAATGACGCGAGCGATACGAACCATCACAAGGATGTCACGAAAAATCACAAGCCGAGGGCGGAAGCCGTAGGCGACGCCCCGGGTTCCCGTCGAGCGTGGCAACATTGTCATCCCCATTCATCACTCTCGAATCGCCCTCAGTTCCCATCGACGCGGACCTTCTCTGCGGCCATTGCGGCCAAAATCTACGCGGCGTCTCCAGCGACCGCTGCCCGGAATGCGGCTATCGCTTCGACCGCGCCCGAACCCTCGGAGCCAATATCCCCTGGGAGCAACGTCGTCGCCTGGGCCGATTCCGTGCCTACTGGCGAACGGTTCGCCTTATCACCTTTCACGGTCCCGCCCAGACCGATGATGCGGAGGTGACTCTCAGAGCCGCCCGACGTTTTCGGAATATTACGGTGTTCCTCGTTTCCGCGACGGTGCTGGCATCCATCATCTTCTGGCGGCTCAACGAACCCA
This sequence comes from Humisphaera sp., assembly GCA_025351525.1. Lineage (GTDB taxonomy): Bacteria > Planctomycetota > Phycisphaerae > Tepidisphaerales > Tepidisphaeraceae > JANXVV01. The sequence continues at coordinate 6,542 of JANXVV010000580.1, forward strand.
GCTTCAATCCCCGTAACCAAAACCCCTGGTTGAATTCCCCTGTCTATGACGCAACGCAACTCCCGAGGCTGTTTCGCAATCCTTGGTTCTTCGGCACCTTCCTGACCGCTGTCGTCATTTGGATCAATGCCTCCGTCAGAGTTTGCGACTGGTTCTTCCACCCCAAACGTCTGTCCCCGGATGAGCAACGGCGGGCGGTCGCGCGGAGTTGCTATTCCATCGCACCGCTCGCCTGCATGCCGGTGCTCGCGCTGCTGGCCGTCCTGTTTCTTGGCCTACAGAGTTCTTACGATCGCAACCCCGCCGTCTTTTATCCCGCCGCCGCCGTTTTCGGCACACTGGTGGTGCTGTGCGGATTGTGCCCGGTCGTCTACTTCTGCGGCGTGCTGAAATTGCTGTATCGAGTGACCCATCCACGCCGTCGCGTGGTGGCGGCCATAATGCTGCTGCCGATTCTCTGGGCGCTCATGGCCGTTGCGATATTCGTAGGCCTGGAGTTTGCGGTGAATTACGTGGCGCTGTTTTTCGCCAGCGTTCGACAGTGAGAGCCATCATTTTTTAGCGGCTGTGCCGAAGGCAC